>NZ_JBNPLL010000011.1:0-63717 GCF_050313455.1 Collinsella sp. SGI.180 | reverse complement strand
CCAAAAAGCGTACCGAGCGCATGCGCGAGAAAGAGTCTGCCGTCAAACGCGGTGACAAGGCGACACTGGCGCGGCTGCGCAGCGAGGATCGCGCGAGCCAGGCAAAACATATCGACCCGCTGTCCGAGGACGATCCTTCGGGTTCGCAGGTGAGCCATACCATTACGAAAACTGCCATGGCCGTGGTTATCGGCATCCTGGTGCTGATTGTGGGCATGCAGATCGGCTACGGCGTGATGCGACGCCTGAACACCGCGAACCTCTCCGAGAGCGTTTCGGTGGATACCGTTTCGACCGCGCTCAAAGGTGGACTTGAATGGGGCAACGGCTTTACGCAGTTCCCGCTCGATTTTACCGTCGACGAGGCCGACGAGGGTACGGGCACGGTTGAGGTGACGGTGCTGGACACGTCTTCTGCCAATGAACTCGAGTTGCTGTCCAACGGTCAGATTCAGGCGGCGGCGCTCGCAACCAATGCCCTGCTCAACGACAAGATTGACCGTGTGGTGTATAACGTCCACGCCTATATCGACGAGGACAGCAGGATTCAGCATGATTCCTTCTTTGGCATGTTTCCCGCCCAGGGCCACCAGAGTGCCATCATGACGTTCGTCTGGACCAAGAGCTCTTCCAACGCCACCAATATCGACTGGAAGATGCGTATCGTGAGCATGGATGACACCATTGCCGAGCGTATTCAGAAACAGGTGAACTCGGTATCGTCGCTCATCGAGGACCCGGCGGTGAGCCAGACTAAGATTGACGAGGAAAAGGCCGAACGTGACCTGGAGCACCGTCTGCACGGCCGCGAGATTTTCCGTGGCGGCAAGCTTGGCCGCACCCCGTCCGAATTACTTGAGCAGGACAAGCAAAAGTAGTCCGCAGCCACATAGAACGATGACATCCCGCGTGAGCCGCAAGCCCACGCGGGACGATTTTTCTGGGACGGGGATTAAAAAATCATTCTGTCATGTATGCGGTTGGCGAGTAGTCAATTTGGGACGGGGCTATTTTAGCTGCCCCGGCTGGTGGCACGACGGTTAGGTTGATTGACGGACGGGGCAGCTAAAATAGCCCCGTCCCAAATTGACTACTCAGCGACAAAGCTCTGCTTTCAGAATGATTTTTTAATCCCCGTCCCAGAAAAATCATTATGCATAAGAAGTCATAATTATCATTTTGTAAACAATTCTATGTAATTAACGCCATAAGGCATACTTACGGTTAGAATACCGCGAGGCCTAACTACACACCTTTAAGCCGGTCCCGAGAGACCGGGAAGGAGAACTATGGCGAACAACCATATTGCGGGCGCTGCCGCCCGCACCATCGCGCCCAGCGAACTGTGCCAGCGCATGCTGGCCAAAACCAGCAAGGGTGTTTGCGGTCCCTGCATCCTGTACCTTGAGGATGGGACCATTTTTTATGGCCGTGCATGTGGTGCCGAGGGCACCGCGACCGGCGAAGTCTGCTTCAATACCTCACTCGAGGGTTACTTTGAGGTTATGACCGACCCGAGCTATGCTGGCCAGATCGTTACCATGACCTATCCGCAGATTGGCAACTATGGCATCGACGAGACCGATGTCCAGTCCGCCTTCCCCGGCGATGACGTACGCCCCGCGAGTGCTCCCGCCATGCGCGGCATGATCGTGCGCGACATGTGTGCCACGCCTTCTAACTGGCGCTCGGCCGTCAGCGTGCCGGAGTACCTGCGCGCACACGGCATCGTCGCTATCGAGGGCGTCGACACCCGAGCCCTGGTGCGCCACCTGCGCGACAATGGCTCCAAGATGGGCATTATCTCGACCGAGGTCCTCGACATCGACGAGCTTGCCGAGCGCTTGGCCTCTGCTCCCACGCTGGTGGGGGAGAACCTGGTCAAGACCGTGAGCTGCCCTGCGCCCCATCCGTTCGCCGGAAGCGATCTGCCTGCCGAGCATGGCTTTGCGCTTGCGGCCCCCGCTCCCGCCCGCCACAACGTGGTCGCGTACGACTGCGGTGTCAAGCGTGGCATCCTGGAGGGTCTGGTCCGTGCTGGCTGCGACCTCACCGTCGTGCCGTGGGATACACCCGCGCGTCAGGTACTCGACATGAATCCCGATGGCGTCTTTTTGTCCAACGGCCCCGGCGACCCCGATGCCGTGGTAGAGACCTACGAGCAGGTGCAGCAGCTGATCGGCAAGGTGCCCGTCTTTGGCATTTGCTTAGGTCACCAGATGATCAGCTTGGCATGCGGTGCCCAGATGGAAAAGCTCAAATTCGGTCACCGTGGCGGTAACCAGCCGGTTATGAATCTGGTCAGCCGCCGCGTGGAAATTACCGCTCAAAACCATGGCTTTGGCCTGCTGTTCCCCAGCTTGGGCAAGCTTGTCCCCGAGCTTTCGGGCGGCGAGACCGAGCATGCGGCCGACGGCGATCTGCGCGTCTGGGTGCGCCGTGGTATCGCGCCCGTCGTGATGAACGAGCGCTTTGGCCGCATTCGCCTGACGCATGTGAACCTCAACGACGGCACCGCCGAGGGTATTCAGCTGCTCGACGCCCCGTGCTTCTCGGTCCAGTACCACCCCGAGGCCTCGCCCGGCCCCACCGATGCCCACTATCTCTTTACCGCCTTTACGCGACTCATGGACGGCGAGGAGAACTACCTGGACATCGATACCGCGAAGGACCGCCTGCAGGGCTGGAGCTTTGCCGACGAGGGTTCCGCCACGACCGAGACCGAGGAGAACTAACATGCCTAAACGTACTGACATCAAGCGCATCCTCGTCATTGGCTCGGGTCCCATCGTCATTGGCCAGGCCTGCGAGTTCGATTACTCCGGCGCCCAGGCCTGCAAGGTGCTCAAGGAGGATGGCTTTGAGGTCATCCTGGTCAACTCCAACCCGGCGACCATCATGACCGACCCGGGCCTGGCCGACCGCACCTATGTCGAACCCATCACCGCCGAATTTATCGAGCGCGTGATCAAGAAGGAGCGCCCGGACGCGCTGCTGCCCACGCTGGGCGGCCAGACCGGTCTGAACGCCGCCGTCGAGCTGGCAAAGGACGGTACGCTCGACCAGTACGGCGTCGAGATGATCGGCTGCGACCTTGCCGCCATCGAGCGCGGCGAGGACCGCAAGCTCTTTAACGAGGCCATGGCCGAGATCGGCCTGGAGGTCGCGCGCTCGGGCTATGCCTACAGCGTGGCCGACGCCGAGGCCATCGCCGAGCGCGTGGGATATCCCTGCGTGCTGCGCCCGAGCTTTACCCTGGGCGGCGCCGGCGGCGGCATCGCGCATACCCACGAGGAGCTCGTCTCCATCGTGAGCCAGGGCCTTGAGCTCTCGCCCGCCCACGAGGTGCTGGTCGAGGAGTCCATCGAGGGTTGGAAAGAGTACGAGATGGAGGTCATGCGCGACCACGCCGGCAACGGCATCATCGTGTGCTCCATCGAGAACCTCGACCCCATGGGCGTGCATACCGGCGACTCCATCACCGTGGCGCCGGCGCAGACCCTCTCCGACCTTGAGTATCAGCGCATGCGTGTCGCCTCGCTCGCCATTCTGGAGAAGATCGGCGTCGAGACCGGTGGCTCCAACGTGCAGTTTGCCGTGAACCCGCAGACCGGTCGCCTGATCGTCATCGAGATGAACCCGCGCGTGAGCCGTTCGTCCGCACTGGCCTCCAAGGCCACGGGCTTCCCCATCGCCAAGGCCGCCGCTCGCCTGGCCGTGGGCTACACGCTCGACGAGATCGTCAACGACATCACCAAAGCCACGCCTGCCTGCTTTGAGCCCACGATCGACTACTGTGTGGTCAAGGTGCCGCGCTTTGCCTTTGAGAAGTTCAAGGGTGCCGACCCCACGCTCACAACGCGCATGAAAGCCGTGGGCGAGATCATGGCGATCGGCCGCACCTTTGAGGAGGCCTTTGGTAAGGCCATGCGCTCGCTGGAGGACGGGCATCAGGGCATTTGCGCTGGTGGCAAGGAAGGTGCCGATAAGCTGAGCGACGACGAGCTCGCTCAGGCCGTGGGCACCCCGACTGAGCACCGCATCTTCTTTGTGGTCGAGGCCCTGCGTCGTGGCTGGGATGTCGCGCGCATCCATGCCATCTGCGGCATCGATCCGTGGTATCTCAACCGTATCAACGATATGGTGCAGGTCCAGGAGAGCATTCGCGGCCTGCGCGTGGAGGACATCGACGCCGACGCGATGCGCCTGCTCAAGCAGTATGGCACGAGCGATGCCGAGATTGCCGCGCTGACCGGCTCGGACGAGCGCTTTGTTCGCGCTTACCGTAAGGGTCTGGGCGTGGTTCCCAGCATGAAGACGGTCGACACCTGCGCTGCTGAGTTCTCGAGTGCCACGGAGTATCACTACAAGACCTACGAAAACATCTACCGCACGAGCTCGGTCGCCAAGAAGTGCGTTGCCCCCGACGAGACCACGCCGGCAGATAAGCCCAAGGCGATGATTCTGGGTGCCGGCCCCAATCGTATCGGCCAGGGTATCGAGTTTGACTACTGCTGCGTGCACGCGAGCTACGCGCTGGCGGCCCGTGGCTTCGAGACCATCATGGTCAACTGCAACCCCGAGACCGTCTCGACCGACTATGACACGTCCGATCGTCTGTACTTTGAGCCGCTCACCTACGAGGACGTCATGGACGTTATCGATGTTGAGCGCCCCGACGGCGCCGTGGTGACGCTCGGCGGCCAGACTCCGCTTAAGCTGGCGCGCATGCTCGAGGAGAGCGGTGTGAACATCATGGGTACCACGCCCGATGCCATCGATTTTGCCGAGGACCGCGAGCGCTTTGCCGCCCTGCTCGACAAGCTGGGCATTATGTACCCGCCGGCGGGTCAGGCCACCTCGTTTGAGGAGGCCGAGGCCGTGGCTGCGCATATCGGCTACCCGCTGCTGGTTCGTCCGAGCTATGTGTTGGGCGGCCGCGGTATGATGATCGCCTACGATGCCGAGCATCTGCACGATTACATGGCCGAGGCTGCGCGCATTAGCCCCGACTACCCGGTGTACCTCGACCGCTTCCTGGAGGGCGCGATCGAGTCCGATGTCGATGCCCTGTGCGACGGCGAGGAAGTCTACATCGGCGGTATTCTGGAGCATATCGAGGAGGCCGGTATCCACTCCGGTGACTCCGCGACTTGCATTCCGCCGTTTAGCTTTAGCGAGAGTCTGCAGGCGAAGCTCCGCGAGACCACGCGCCGCATTGCGATGGCGCTGGGAGTTCGCGGCCTGGTCAATGTGCAGTATGCCATCAAGGGCGAGACCGTCTACGTGATCGAGGCCAACCCGCGTGCCAGCCGTACCGTGCCGTTTATCTCCAAGGCCACCGGCGTGCCGCTGGCCAAGTGCGCGGCGCGCATCATGGCGGGCGATTCCATCGCGAGCCTGGGCCTGCCGAGCGACGAGCGCCAGCTGGACTGCTTTTGCATGAAGGAAGCCGTTATGCCCTGGGGTCGTTTCCCGGGAGCCGACGTTATCCTGGGGCCCGAGATGAAGTCGACGGGCGAGGTCATGGGTGTCGCCAAGAGCTATCCCGAGGCATACGCCAAGACACAGCTGGCGATTGACTACAAACTGCCCGATCCGAGCGCCGGCAAGGTGTTCATTAGCGTGTGCGATCGCGACAAGCGCCATATCCTTTCGGTCGCCCGTATCCTGCGCTATCTGGGCTTTGACATCTGCTCTACCGAGGGTACGGCGCGCGTGCTGCGTGGAGGCAACGTGACGTGCGAGGTCGTGGAAAAGATCAGCGGCCCACACGACGGCGAGCGCCCCAACATCGGTGACCTTATCGCCGATGGCAAGATCGCGGTAATCATCAATACGCCGTACGGCCCGGGCTCGCGCGGCGACGGCTATCTGTTGCGCACCGAGGCGGTGCGCCGCGGCGTGACCTGCGTGACGGCGATGTCTGCCGCCAACACCTACGTGAGTGCTATCGAGGCGGTGCGCGAGGACCAGCAGGGCCACGGCAGCGCCAACGACATGGGCATGGACGTCATCGCCCTGCAGGACCTGCCGCAGTACACGGTGTAATGTGACCTGGCCGGCCGGGGCGGGAGGGGCCGAGATTTCCCCCTTTCGCTCCGGCTGCAAGCAGAGTCGCTCAGGGGGAAACTCGGCCCCTCCCGCCCCGGCCTGTGGTGACTTGGCTGCACCGTGTACTGTCGAAGGGGCTTTGCGCGATGACTGGGGCTGAATAAAATTGAGTGTGGGCGCCGTCGTTCATTCGAACGACGGCGCCCACGTTATGTAGGAGGGACTTTCAGCCTCGTCAACCTCCCATTCCAAACCAAATCAGCCAACGTACGTCATGGCAATATCCGGTAGGTCCCCGGGTGCCCCGCGGCGGGCTGGGTTATTTAGCTGAACGACTTTGCGTAGCAATCGGAGTGAAGATGAAAACACCGGGCCGCCGCAGAGCACCAACAGACCGCAGGGACGGGAGCAGCTATACTACTCTCAGTAGTTAAGGGTCGCGGATTGGCCGCGTCACCGCTCTCAACAGGAGGTCTTTGTTTATGGCAGATCAAAAGCCGGTTGTCGGGATCATCATGGGTTCCAAGTCCGATCTGGGCGTTATGGAAGGCTGCACCGCCGAGCTCGAGGCGCTCGGTGTGCCCTATGAGCTCGTGATTGCCAGCGCGCACCGTACGCCGGCGAAGGTCCACGAGTGGGCTTCGACTGCCGCCGACCGTGGCATCAAGGTGATTATCGCCGCAGCCGGCAAGGCCGCGCACCTGGGCGGTGTCGTGGCTGCCTTTACGCCGCTGCCGGTTATCGGCGTGCCTATGAAGACGAGTGATCTGGGCGGCATGGATTCGCTGCTGTCGATGGTGCAGATGCCTTCGGGCGTGCCTGTGGCATGCGTTGCCATCAACGGCGCCAAGAACGCTGCCATCTACGCCACGCAGATTCTGGGTGCTTGCGATCCCGAGTATCGCGCAATTATCGAGAAGATGAAGCAGGAGATGGCTGACGCCTAAGCGGCTTGCCGTTCCGTTGTAATCATAGGGAGAGTCATGTCCGACTATCAGGGAAAACGTTTCTCGGCTTCTCATATCCCCGATCCATCCAAGTCGGGATCGGCCCGCTCCATGCAGCAGGGTCGGGCATCCTCTCCTCAACAGGCTCGTGCGCCGCGCCCCGTAACGCCGACGTCCCATCGCCGTCAGGATACGCCGGCTGCGTTTCGCCCCTCGTCATATGGCACGGCAAAGAAGCAGGCCCGGTCGACGAGGCAACCGAGCGGCGCTCCGTCCAGCTACACCGAGCCGCCGCGTAAGAAGCGCCGCTCCATCATCCCCATTCTGCTCATCATCGTGGGCATCGGTCTGATTGTCGCCGCTGCCGCCATCTTTATCAATGCTCAGATTGGCTATAAGCAGGCAAGCGATTCGTACCAGAAAATCGAGAAGCAGTACGTGAGCGATAAGGATGCGAGCGGCGTGCCGATTGTCGATTTTGACGCTCTTGCTAAGGCAAATCCCGAGATCGTGGGATGGATTTATGTGCCGGATACCAACATCAACTATCCCGTGGTGCAGGCCAAGGACAACTCTAAATACCTCAACACGCTGTTTGACGGTACGTCCAATGCATCGGGTGCGATTTTCTTGGACTTCGAAGATGTCGCGCCGGGCATGGTGGACCAGCAGACGACAATCTACGGCCACCATATGAACGACGGATCGATGTTTAATGTGATCTCGGACACCACCGACCAGGCGACGTTCGACAGCATCGAGTACGTGTACTACATCACGCGCGATGGCACGTATAAGCTGAGACCGCTGGCGACCAAGGTGGTTGAGGATACGTACTCCAAGGCGCGCGCGACCAACTTTGAGGGCGACGACGGGCTGACGAATTATCTGTCCGAGATGCTCGATGGCGCCTCGGCCGTGGCAAACGATGCGACCGACCGTGCTGCCTCGGCAACTAAGGTCGTAACGCTTGTGACTTGTCGCTCACTGTCATTTAGCAATACGCGCGCCGTCATGGTACTCACGCCGGTCGAGGAATAAGCGGTTCGAGAGTAGCTAATTTGGGACGGGGCTCTTTTAGCTACCCCGGATATGCAGAATGATTTTGCTGGGTTAGGTGACGGGGGTAGCTAAAAGAGCCCCGTCCCAAATTAGCTACTCGACGACGCTAAAAAGGAGAAATGATGCTTGAGAACGGCAAATTGATGCCTTCGGTCGATGCGTGGCTGCGCGAAGCCAAGGCCGACGCTTCGGCGCCGGCGTGTGGCATGTACCTGACGCACAATGGCGTGGTGCGTGCGACACCCAAGTCCGAGGCGCGCGGTGTCGAGACCGATGGCGTGGCGCCGGACCACAAGGTGGGCGGCATGGTGTTTGGCTACGACGCCAGCAAGGTACAGGCTGCCATCGAGGCGACGCGCACGATGCCGGGTATCGGCTATGTGCGCGTATGGCTGGCGAGCGGCGAGCTTGCCGTGGGCGACGATATCATGCTCGTGCTCATTGGCGGAGACATTCGCCCGCATGTGGTCGATGCCCTGCAGGCGCTCGTCGGCACTATCAAGAACGAGTGCGTGAGCGAGGTCGAGCGCGAAGCGTAACGCCTAGCCGGCAACCCGTGTACGTCTATAGCAAAAGCTCGCTGGCAGTTCATGTAGATCTGCCAGCGGGCTTTGGTGTGTTGGGGCTGTTTTGTGCCGGCGCTCGCTACACGCGCGTGGCGTCCTTGGGGCTCATGGTCATGCTCTGGAAGCGATTTTCCATATACTCGTTATCGAAGTACTTTCCGTAGAACTGCGCAACGGGAATATCGCTGGCCGTGCCGTTGACACGCTGGTACCAGTAGTCGAGCGATTGCAGCGTCATGACGCCGTCGACCAGCATGATGATGGTAAAGATGACGGTGGCTGAGTAGCGACTCTTCCAGGGAATCATGTTAATGAGCTTGAGCAATCTGGGCAGCAGCAGCTTGATCCAGATGAGTCCGCCCAGACCCCACAGGCAGGCGAAGCCCGTGCAAGTGCGACCGCCCGTAAGCACGGCGAGCGGATCGGGCATGCCAAAGAGCTTCATATGCGAGTAGCTCCACGAGACCACACCGAACGAGGTCTGCATAAACCAGCCTACAAAGACCTCAAAGCTTGCGCCAAGCAGGGCGCTCACCAAAAAGATAATGATGGGGTTCTTTTTGTAGAAGCGGTTGAGCACCATGGTCATGAGTACGGCGCCAAATCCGTAGATGGGGCTGAAGGGGCCAAATAGCATGCCGGCGCGGTTCTGGTAGACGCCTGGATCGTCGACCGTCATGTGCCAGATGTCCTCCAGGATCAGGCCGAGCACGCAGCAGACAAAGAATACCCAGAACAGGTTGAAGTAGTTGAGCTTAATGTAGCCCTCGCCGGTCTCATCGCGGCCGAGCATGCCCTCGGCGGCGGCGTCGCGATCGAGCATCTCCTGCAGGCGGCGCTGCAGTTCGCGCTCCTGACGAAGCGTGGGGTCAACAGTGGCCGAAAGCGCGACGAGGATGCCGAGCTGGATGGCGGGGCGCAGCAAGAACGGCCCGATACCCTGGAGCATCACGTCGACCAAAAGCTCAATGACGGTAAGTGCGATAAGGATATAGGACAGGCGCGCGGCGTTGCGGCGCTGGTTCTTGATGAGGTCCAGGCCAAAGATGATCAAGATGACCGCGCTCGCCGCCGAGAGCATGATGCCGGCGACGATAAGGCCGACCGCGACGAGCGTGTTGTCGCCGAGCTTGGCGGCGGCGTTGCCGTTGATGAGCGCGGTGATGACCTGCCACATAAAAGCGCCGACCGAAGGGAGCGTGCCTACGCCGGACAGGATGCACAGGACGGCGTACACCTTAATGATGAGGGGAATCTTCTTGACCTCCGTGGCGCTGGGGACGCTGGGGTCGAGTTCGTTTCGATCCATACGGAACCTTTCTCGTTTTGTTGTAGGTTACAAGGATACGCCGCCGACCTGCTTAAAGACAGGACGAATGGCCCAATTGCAGCAATGTAAGCCCTAACGGTGGGCGAGACGCGTCGCGACGGAAACATACGGGACCGTTGGCCCCGAGGGCGGGTTGCCCGATAAAATGTTTGGCCGCAAAACGGATTATAAGCTCGGTGGGCTTTTAAAAACCGCTGTTCATGCGCGGGAGTGCTTGTCTTGCCGTGCGTATAATAGGGCAGGTAACGCCAAATAACGAGGCTCTGAGGGGATGCCATGTCTCAAGAAACCATCCGCGCGGCCGAGCGTGCTACAGGACGGGTGACGACCATGTCGACGTATGATCCGGACTCCGACCAGCTGCATGAGGAATGCGGCATCTTTGGTGTGTGGGCACCCGATCGCGACGTGGCTCGACTGACGTACTTTGGTCTGCGTGCGCTGCAGCATCGCGGCCAGGAATCGGCGGGAATCGCCGTGGGCGATGGCGGCACGGTTATGGTTCGCAAAGACCTGGGACTGCTCGATCGCGTGTTCTCCAACGCCGACCTGTCGACGCTCTCCGGCCAGTTGGCTGTGGGCCACGTGCGCTATGGTACCGCCGGCGCCAAGAGCTGGGAAGCCTCGCAGCCGCATCTTTCCACCATCAACAGCGTCATCATCGCGCTTGCGCACAACGGCACCCTGGTTAACACTGACGAGCTGCGCCGCCAGCTGATCGAGCTCGGCGTGCCGTTCCTCTCCAATTCGGATTCCGAGGTCGCGACCAAGCTCATTGGCTACTTTACCCAGCGTACGGGCCACCTGCGCGAGGGCATTCGCAAGACCATGGAGCTCGTGCGCGGCGGCTACGCCATGACGCTCATCAACGAGCAGGCACTCTACGCTTTCCGCGACCCACATGGCATTCGTCCGCTGGTGCTGGGCAAGCTCGTGGACGAGGGCCTGGACCAGGCCGACGCCGCATCCGTTTCGCAGCTACCGTCGCAAGACGACGCCGCGACGGTCGACGCTGCCGCTCATGTCACGCGCGCTGGCGGCTGGGTCGTTGCCTCCGAGACATGTGCACTCGATATCGTGGGCGCCGAGTATGTCCGTGATGTCCGTCCCGGCGAGATCTTGCGCATCAGTGCCGAGGGCCTGGTATCCGAGCAGGGTGTGCCCGCTGCCGAAGAGCCCGCTAACTGCATCTTTGAGCAGGTCTACTTTGCCCGCCCCGACTCCATCATGAATGGCAAGAGCGTCTACGCCTGCCGTTACGACATGGGTCGTCAGCTGGCACACGAGGAGCCCGTCGATGCCGACCTGGTCATCGGCGTGCCCGACTCCGGTCTGCCGCCTGCGGAGGGTTATTCGCGCGAGAGCGGCATTCCCTTTGGCGAGGGCCTCATCAAGAATCGCTATGTGGGCCGTACGTTTATCGAGCCCACGCAGGAGCTGCGTGCCATGGGCGTGCGCATGAAGCTCAATCCGCTGCGCGACAATATCGAGGGCAAGCGCCTGGTCGTCATCGACGACTCCATCGTACGCGGCACCACCATGGTGCAGCTCGTCAAGATGCTGCGCAACGCCGGCGCCAAGGAGATTCACATCCGCATCAACTCGCCCGAGGTCATCTGGCCGTGCTTCTACGGCATCGATACCGACGTGCAGTCGCAGCTCATCAGCGCTAACAAGACGGTCGATGAGATCTGCGAGTACATTGGCGCCGATTCGCTGGCCTTCCTTTCGGTCGAGGGCCTGCTGAAGGTCATGCCCAAGGGCGGCTACTGCGATGCGTGCTTTACCGGCCGTTATCCCGTGGCGATTCCCGAGAGCTTTGGCCGCGACAAGTTTATGGAGGGCTTTAAGCCCCGCAACCTGGATAAGCCGCTGCACTTTGGCGATGACGCCGTGGTCGAGAAATACGATGACCGCAGCTGGGAAGAGAAGCACGGCGAGGCCTAGAACCTGCCATTTAGGGACAGGTTTATTTTGGTAGGTTTTACCTGCTGTTTTGTTGATTTGGCGGCGCGTGTTGTTACCGTGTGCGCCAACTTGAGGGCAACTATGGGCACTGTTTGGCGTCTGTGTGTCAAACAGTAGTGGGAGAGGAAGGCTCAGATGAGCGACAGCAAGCATGTGACGTATGAGGATGCCGGCGTCGATACCGCCGAGGGCGGCCGCGCCGTCGACGCTATTAAGCAAATGGTTAAGGATACCAACCGTCCCGAGGTTATCGGCGGCATCGGTGGCTTTGGCGGCCTGTTCTCGGCCGCCGCGCTTAAGGATATGGAAGACCCGATCCTGATCAGCGGTACCGACGGCGTGGGCACCAAACTCGTCCTCGCCCAGATCATGGACCGTCACGAGACGGTGGGCCAGGACCTGGTCGCCATGTGCGTCAACGACATTTTGGCTTCGGGCGCCGAGCCGCTCTTCTTTTTGGACTATGTTGCCATCGGCCACATCGAGGCCGAGCACATGGCAAAGATCATCAAGGGCGTGGCAGACGGCTGCAAGCTCGCGGGCTGCGCGCTCGTGGGCGGCGAGATGGCCGAGCACCCGGGCGTCATGGCTCCCGCCGACTACGACCTCGCCGGCTTTACCGTGGGTGTCGTCGACCGTCCCAAGATGCTCGACCCCGCCAACGTCCGCCCCGGCGACGTGATTCTGGGCCTTCCCTCCACCGGCGTGCACTCCAACGGCTACTCGCTCGTGCGTAAGGTCATCGGCGTTGACGGCATCAAGCCTGGTACGCCCGAGGCCGCCGCTAAGGCCGAGGAGCTGAGCCGTCCGCTCGAGGAGCTCGGCGGCGCATCACTGGCAGACGCTCTGCTGGCCCCCACGCGCATCTACGTCAAGCCGATTCTTGAGCTGCTCCGCGGCGGCGCTCCGGTGCACGCCATCGCCCATATCACCGGCGGCGGCATTACCGAGAACCTTAACCGTGCGCTGGCCGACGACGTCGACGCCGTGGTCACCCGTAATGGCGCCGAGATGGGCTGGGACGTTCCGCCCGTCATCACCTATGTTTCGCGCCAGGCCGAGCTTACGCCCAACGAGGCATGCAAGACCTTCAACATGGGCGTCGGCCTGTGCCTGATTGTCGCTCCCGAAGATGAGGCCGCGGTAACCGATGCCCTGGTCGCGCTGGGCGAGAAGCCGCTCCGCGTGGGCGAATGCGTCGAGGGCTCCGGTAAGGTCGTGTACTCCGATGAGCGCTAACGAGCAGATGACTGCCGCCGAGGGCTTGGGTTTTGCGCCCTATACCCGTCCGACCGGCACCGATACCACCGAGCCGCTCAAGATCGGCGTGCTCATCAGCGGTTCGGGCACCAACCTACAGGCGCTGATCGACCTGATCGCCGCCGG
Organism: Collinsella sp. SGI.180; assembly: GCF_050313455.1. Taxonomy (NCBI): domain Bacteria; kingdom Bacillati; phylum Actinomycetota; class Coriobacteriia; order Coriobacteriales; family Coriobacteriaceae; genus Collinsella; species Collinsella sp. SGI.180. The sequence goes on along the minus strand of NZ_JBNPLL010000011.1, from coordinate 50,404 downwards.
CAAGCTCAATGCTTCGATCGAGCTCGTGGTGTCGAGCCGTCCTTCGGCCAAGGGCCTGCAGCGTGCAGAGCGTGCGGGTATCCAGACGCTGACGCTCTCCAAGGATGTCTACGCCGACCCTATCGCCGCCGACGAGATTATTGCGCACGAGCTTCTCGAGCGCGGCTGCGAGTATGTGGTCATGGCTGGCTACATGCGCATGGTGCATACGCCGCTGCTGGCGGCGTTCCCCAACCGCGTTGTCAATCTGCATCCGGCGCTGCTGCCGAGCTTTACCGGTGCGCATGCGATCGACGATGCCTTTACGCGCGGCGTCAAGGTGACCGGTGTGACCGTGCATTTTGCCAACGAGGTCTACGACAACGGCCCCATCATTGCCCAGCGCGCGCTGGCCGTTGAGGAAGGCTGGGATGTCGACACACTCGAGGAGCACATCCATGCGATCGAGCACGTGCTGTATCCCGAAGTCGTGCAGATGCTCGCTGACGGCCGCGTCCACGTGTTGGAGAGCGGTAAGGTTGCAATTGATCCGGCGCGCCATCGTGCGTAAAAGGATTCGCTTGGTTTTCCTTGCGACGTAAACTATCAAAAAAGCTGATTGGGGCATATGGAATCACATGTGCCCCAATCAGCTTAATACCTCTTTGATTTTGGGCTTTGGATAACGTGACGGGCACCATTCCCATTCCAAGAAATCCGATAGGGCCTCGTCCGTGTGTGGGCGGGGCCCTTTTGCGTGGCCTTTTATGTTTGCTATACTGCTAGCAAGTAGAAAGGAGCCGCTATGGGTGCAGCAACGGTGCAGCTCAACACACGAATCGATCCTATGCTCAAGGCTGGTGGCGATGCGGTCCTGACACGCAATGGATTGGGGCCGAGCGATGCCGTTCGTGCGCTTTGGGCCTATCTTGTCGAGCATCAAGCGTTGCCGGGATTTATGGTGACGGATAAGCGCGAGGCGCCCCGCGCGGAGAGCCTGGCTGAGCAGGGGTGTGGCCTAGCTTTTTCATCGCTGGGGTTAAATGCTTCGGATTTTGCGCCAGTTGGATCATCTGCGGAAGATTGGGATGCCGTACGAGATGATATGTATGACACGATGATTGCCGATATTGAGGCGAATTGTCGATGATCGAGGCAAAGCATCTCTTGGTAGATACGAACGTTTGGCTCGATTATTACCTGCAAGAGGGGGCGTTCGACGAAGCGAAGAGATTAGTTGAACTGGCCGAGGCGGGAAAGATTGACCTTCTGTACACGCCCACGACGGCAAAGGATGTGTTCTATATCCTGCCTCGGCGTCTGGCTCGGCGGAATGCGAATGGGATTAACGTTTCGTTTGCCTCGGCGTCATGGGCCTGCATCGAGCATATGATGCAGGTGGCAACTGCCTCTCCGCTTTCGTTGGCAGAGTGCGAGATGGCGCGCATGCTTGGCAAGCGCATGCCGGATCTCGAAGACAACCTCATCATCGCTTCGGGCGAGACGGCAGATGTTGACTACGTGGTCACGAGCGATCGGCGCATGCTGGAGGCGATGCCCGAGGTGTGCTTGACGCCTGCCCGCGCACTCGAGATGATTGGGATCCTCGGCTAACCTTGCCTGTCTGGTTTCGCTATCATATGGGGCATTGTGAACCTCATGCAACTTTGGAGGACGGTATGGCGGATAACGCCGAGATGCTATTCGCGCCTGAGCTGGTGTTTTTTGATTGGGAGTGCGCGACGCCGGATGAGGTGTTTGCGCGACTCGAGGGCGAGCTTGCTCCGCACGGCTACATTGCGTCCGGTTGGCTCGATGCCGTCCGTACGCGCGAGGACATCTATCCCACGGGCCTCGCCATGCCGGCGGCCAATATTGCCATTCCGCATACCGATCCGGGGTTTGTGGCTAAGCCCTATATCGCGGTGGTGAAGCCCTCCGCGCCCGTGACGTTCAATGCTATGGCGGGCATGGGTGCCCCCGTGCCGGCGCAGATCATCATCAATCTGGGTATTGCCGAGCCGGGCGGCCAGGTCGAGGCCCTGCAAGCGCTTATGAATATCTTTATGGATGCCGACGCCGCAGCCGACGTGCTCGGTCAGACTTCGTCCCAGGGCATGGTCGACGCCATCCGCCGCCACTTCTAGGGCCGGCATTTGGGGACTGTCCCTAACTGCCGGCAGAAAAGGAACGTCCCTAGCTGTCGGAGCTGTCCCCTTTGCACCAAAATGGTGCAGATTGACCTGTCTCCCATGCACCAGGTGTGCCGCGGGGCTGCGTTGTGACACAATGACGTTTGTTCGATTCGTGATGCGAAAGGCCAACTATGGCAAATAAGAAAAAGAACTCCGAGGCCGCGCCGACGCCCGAGCAGCAGGCCCGCGCCGCCTCCAGCTCTCGCAAGAAGCAGCGCAAGACCTATGTGTCCAAGACCGTCAAGATCGTTCTGGTGGTTATCGGCGTGCTGGCAATGCTGCTTTCCGTCTCGGCCATGGCGTGCTCCGGTTTGATGTCGCAGACCGAGAACAATAACTCGGGTTACAAACTGACCGGCGGTGTGGCTGCTACCGTCAACGGAACCAATCTCACCGAGGACACCGTAACCAAGCAGATCATGAGCATGCGCACGTCCTACGGCTACACCAAGGATGAGGATTGGGCGCAGTATCTGGTTGACAACGACCTGACGCCCAAGAAGTACCGCAAACAGCTCATCGATTCCTATACGCAGCAGATTCTGCTCCAGCAGGCGCAGAAGGAGAACGGCGTGACGGTTTCGGACGAGGAAGTAGAGAAGGCTTGGAAGGACGCCTGCAAGAGCGCGGGCGGCGCCAAGACCTTTAAGGAGACCCTTAAGACCTACGGCTATACCGAGGACACCTACAAGGACTCGCTCAAGGAGAGCCTGGCGCAGCAGAAGCTTAAGGATACCGTTGCTCCCACCAGCAAGCCCAAGGACAGCGAGATTGTCGATTACATTAACGAGAACCTGTCTAACTACAACGATGCCCGCCGCTCGTCGAACATCCTGATCAAGGTTGATTCCGACGCTTCCGACGAGGACAAGGCCGCCGCCAAGGCCAAGGCGCAGGAGTGCCTGGATAAGATCAACTCCGGCGAGCTGAGCTTTGAGGATGCCGTGAAGCAGTATTCCGACGACACCGGTTCCAAGGAGAAGAAGGGTGACGTGGGCTGGGATAAGCTCACCACCTTTGTCGACAGCTACCAGACGGCGCTCGAGGGCCTTAACAAGGGCGATATGAGCGATGTGGTCGAGTCGACGTATGGCTACCACATCATCAAGTGCACCGACTACTTCCATGTCGATGGCCAGGTCGATGACATCAATCAGGTGCCCAAGGCTATTAAGAAGTACGTTTCCAATGTGGTGAAGACCCAGGCATCGGGCACGGCATACAACGAGTGGCTGGAGAAGTACACGAAGGATGCCGACATTACCGTCAACCCCATGCCCAAGGACGTGCCCTATAACGTAAGCCTGAAGGGCGTCACCAAGAGCTCGACCGACGATTCGTCGACGACTGAGTAATCAAGGGGCGGTGCTCGTGCGAGTGCCGCCCACACTATTGAGGAGGATTTGCAGATGACCAACGAAGAGCTGCAGCAGGAAATGATTGCCGCCATGAAGGCCAAGGACAAGGTTCGCCTGTCTATCATTCGCCAGGTCAAGGCCGAGGTTAAGAACATCGAGGTCAACGAGCGCCGCGACGTGACCGAGGAAGACGTCAACAGCATGATCAAGCGTCTGATTAAGCAGACAAGCGAGACGTTGGAGATGTCCATCAAGGCCGGTACCGATCAAGACCGTACCGACAACCTGACCGAGCAGGTCAAGATTCTGGAGAGCCTGCTGCCCGCCCAGGTTTCGGGCGAGGAGCTCGAGGCTCTGATTGAGCAGGTCATCGCCGAGCTGGGCGCCACGTCCAAGAAGCAGATGGGCCAGGTTATGGGGGCGCTCGGCAAGGCCACCGGCGGCAACTTCGATAAACCGGCCGCGGCAAAGATCGTCGGCGGCAAACTCGCGTAATTTGTTACGCGGTTTTACCAAACCGCGTAACGGCTCGACGCTGCAAACCCGTACACGCGGCAATCTGACGTTCAATTTCAAGGGCGCGACCATGAGGTCTGCGCCCTTTCATTTCACGTCACCTTGCTCGCGTGTACGGGTTTTCGCTGACTTATGCTCAACAAGGGCGGTTGTATTATTTTCGGGTCTTGAGGGGCGTGGCCGTCATGGTCGCGCCCCTTTTTGGTGGGCTGGGTACTCATTTAAGTCTGTCCCCAATGAGTGGGTTAAAGGTTGCGGGTTCTTTACGGGAATGCAGTGTGGGCTGCGGAAACGTGGTTCTTTCCGTAAAATAGAGCAATTCGTGTAAGCACAGGGAAGGGATATTCATGGCAGACATGATCGAGATCAAGCATCTCAACAAGTACTTTGGCGACCTGCATGTGCTCAAAGATATCAACCTCACCGTCAAGCGCGGCGAGAAGCTCGTAATGATCGGGCCTTCCGGCTCGGGCAAGTCCACGCTCATCCGTTGCGTCGATTATCTGGAGGAGCCCACGTCGGGCGAGGTCATCATCGACGGTACGCCGCTCACCAAAAAGAATCACCTGGAGATGGCTCGCAAGTACAGCTCCATGGTGTTTCAGCAGTTCAACCTATATCCCAACATGACGGTGCTGGGCAACCTGACGCTCGCGCCCATCAAGCTGCAAAAGAAGAGTAAGGAGGAGGCGACCGAGATCGCCATCGCCGCGCTCAAGCGCGTCGGCATGGCGCATAAGGCCGGCGAGTATCCGCAGAACCTCTCGGGCGGTCAGCAGCAGCGCATCGCCATTGCCCGTGCCCTGTGCACCAAGCAGCCCATCATCCTGTTTGACGAGCCGACCTCGGCGCTCGACCCCGAGATGGTCCAGGAAGTCCTGGACGTTATGATTGAGCTCGCGCAGGAGGATATCACCATGATCTGCGTGACGCACGAGATGGGCTTTGCGCGCCAGGTGGCCGACCGCGTCATCTTTATGGAGGACGGCCGCATCCTGGAGGAGGGCACACCCGAGCACTTCTTCGATAACCCCGAGAACCCGCGCTGCCGCGAGTTTCTGTCCAAGATTCTGCACTAGGCGCGGTGATGGACATGACGGATATGACGAGGGCGGCCGTGTCGCGCCGCCACTTTTTGCAGCTGGCGGGCGCCGGTATGCTCGCGCTGACGGGGACCGCGCTTACCGGTTGCGGCAACTCCACCGGCGGTGAGGACTCCGACAAGGGGTCTAAGCTTGCGGCCATCAAGTCGCGTGGCCATCTGAATGCCGGCGTTAAGAAGGACGTTCCCGGCTACGGCTATTACGACACCGCCAAGGGCCGCTTTGAGGGCATGGAGGTCGATTTGTGCTACCAGATCGCCGCTGCCGTCTTTGGCGTGAGCTACAAGGAGGCCCGTGCCCATGAGCTTGTCGAGTTTACTGACGTAACGCCCAAGACGCGCGGCCCGCTGATCGATAACGGCCAGCTCGACGTGGTCGCGGCGACCTACACCATCACCGACGAGCGCAAGAAGAGCTGGGATTTCTCGACGCCGTACCGCACCGACTACGTGGGACTCATGGTCAAGAAGCGTTCGGGCTTTACCTCGATTGAGGACCTGGACGGCAAAGTCATTGGCGTGAGCCAGGGTGCAACCACGCAGGGCCTGATCGAGCAGATGATCAAGGACAACGGCTTTAGCTGCAAGCCCGAGTTTAGGGCCTTTAGCGGCTACCCCATCATTAAGAGTTCGCTCGATGCCGGCAATATCGACGTCTTTGCCATGGACCGCTCCACGCTGGCCGGTTACATGAACGAGACCGTTGAGCTGCTGCAACCCGAGGTCAAGTTTGGCGAGCAGGGCTACGGCGTGGCGACCAAGAAGGGCTGTGATCTTTCGGCCGTGGTCGATCAGGTGATATGCGATCGCCTGGCCGACGGCTGGCTCGACCAAGAGGTTAAGACCTGGGGTCTTGTATAGGCGCATCGTCCAAGGAAGGAATCAAATGCTCGAAGGATTGTTTGACGCCGACCGCTGGTCGACGACATTCCAAAACATGGGGCCCTTCTGGGAGGGCTTTGGCGTGACGCTGCAGGTGGTCGTTGCCGGCCTGCTGCTGTCGCTGGTGCTGGGCACGCTGCTTGGCGTGTTCTCTACCACTCGTTCTCGCGTTCTGCGCGCCATAAGCCGCGTGTACGTGGAGTTTTACCAGAACACCCCGCTGCCCGTGCAGGTGCTCTTTATGTACATGGCCGGTCCGCAGTTTTTGCAGGCCATAACCGGTGCCGACCAGCCGGTGCGTATCGCGCCGTTTGTGCTGGGCTTCTTGGGCGTGGGCCTGTATCACGCTGCCTACATTTCGGAGGTCATCCGCACCGGTATCGAGGCCGTTCCGCGTGGCCAGATGGAGGCGGCCCAGAGCCAGGGCTTCACCCGTGCGCAGGCATACTGCTACATCGTGCTGCCCCAGACGTTCAAGATCATTCTGCCGCCGCTGTGTAACCAGGCGCTCAACCTGGTCAAGAACACGTCGGTGCTGGCGCTTGTGGCCGGCGGCGACCTTATGTACCGTTCCGACAACTTTGTGAGTCTGTACGGTTACCTGCAGGGATACATCGTCTGCTGCCTTATGTACTTCATCATCTGCTTCCCGCTCGCCATGCTGGTGCAGTGGCTCGAGCGCCGCTCCAAGGAGCGTCCGCGCGGCGTGAGCCTGGCCGAGCTGGGGCTCGACAACGTAGAGGAGGCCTAGCGCATGGAAATCTTCAACGCGACCAACCTGCTCTACATCTGGAGCGGCTTTGTTAAGACGATCGAGATCTCGGCGCTGTCGATCTTTTTCTCGCTCATCTTTGGCACGGTGCTGGCGCTCGTTAAAAGCTACGCGCCCCGTCCATTCCGTATTTTGGTGAGCGCCTATATCGAGCTGTTCCGTTGCACGCCAAACTTGCTGTGGATCCTGTTTATCTACTTTACGGTGCAGGGTTTGGACATTGTGATTTCGACCATCGCCTTTACGCTGTTTACCAGCGCCGTTATGGCCGAGATTGTGCGCGGCGGCCTCAACTCGATTCCGCGCGGCCAGTTTGAGGCGGCGCAGAGCCAGGGCTTTGGCTTCTTTGCCACCATGCGCTACATCATTCTGCCGCAGACGTTTAAGACGATCATTCCGGCGCTGTTTAGCCAGTGCACGACCGTCATCAAGGACAGCTCGTATCTTTCGGGCATTAACGTGGCCGAGCTCATGTACACGGCAAACGTCGTGATGGCCCACGCGATCGACCTGTCGCAGGTGCTTATGCTCTACGGCCTGGTGTTTGCGATGTACTTTGTGCTCAACTTTGGTATCTCGCTGCTGGTGAGGGCATATCAACATCGCATTGTGGCCGCATAGTCCCGTTTCCCCAAGCACGGCACCTTGCCCCTCAATCGTCGCTTGCGTACATTTAGTACGCGGCGCTCCTCTTTCGGGGCAATCTGTCGCACTTGGGAAACCAGGACGAAGGTGGGGGCAAAATGAATGTGACAAAGGGACTGTCCCTTTGTCACATAGAGAAAGGAATCGCGATGAGCGATCTGGAGAACAAGAAGAATCCTGTGGTCATTACCATTGCGCGCGACTTTGGCGCCGAGGGCCACGAGATTGGCCGCATGCTTGCCAATGAGCTGGGGATTCCGCTGTACGACAACGAGCTGCTGGTGCGTGCGTCGATGCGCGCGGGTGAGTCGCTCGATAAGATGGCCGCCTACGACGAGCGTCTGGCCGTGGAGAACATGGCATTTCTGCCCGACCGCTACGATGCACGTTCGTACTCGGACAAGTTGTTCCAAAAGATGAGTCAGGTGATTTTGGACCTGGGTGAGACCGAGAGCTGCATTATCGAGGGTCGCCTGTCCGATTACCTGCTGCGTAACAACCCTAATCACATTGCCGTGTTGGTGACCGCACCCTTTGAGGACCGCGTCGAGATCGTGCGCAAGAAGCGTGGGCTCAACAAAAAGAAGGGCGCCAAGCTGGTCAAGCAGCAGCAGAAGGCACGCGAGGCGTTCTATAAGCGCTACAGCGCCGGAAAGTGGAAGATGACGAGCGGCAAGGATATCGTCGTCAACCGCGCCAAGCTGGGCCGCGAGGGCTGCAAAGACGTCATAGCCGCTGCCTACCGCTACAAGGTGGCGCAGCTCGAAGGCTAGCCGACCAAAAGCCATCACAAAGGGGACAGGCACCTTTATGGTGATTGGGCGGCTGGCATAGAAAAAGTCCCCGCCGGGCGTGTGCCCGACGGGGACTTTGCCGTTTGGTGGCTAGCGCTGCAGGCGATTACTCACCCAGCAGGCTCTTGGTGATCGAAGCGGCGGCCTTCTTGCCGGCGCCCATCGCCAGAATGACCGTAGCGGCACCGGTGACGATGTCGCCGCCGGCCCAGATGCGGGGATCGGTGGTCTGGCCGGTCTCCTCGTCGGCGACGATGTAGCCCCACTTGTTGAGCTCCATCTTGCCGCCGATCTTGGCAGCGAAGGGGTTGGCGTTGGTACCGATAGCCGAGATCGCGACGTCGCAGGGGATCTCCTCGATGGCGCCCTCGATGGGCACCGGGCGACGACGGCCGGACTCGTCGGGCTCGCCGAGCTCCATCTTCTGGACCTTGACGGCGCACACGGAGCCGTCCTCGCCAGCGACAAACTCGAGCGGGGAGACGAGCGGCAGAACCTCGACGCCCTCGGCCTTAGCATGGTGCAGCTCAGCGCGACGGCAGGGCATCTCGTCCTCGGTACGACGGTAGGCGATGATGGCGTGCTCGGCGCCCAGGCGCTTGGCGGTACGGACAGCGTCCATAGCCACGTTGCCGCCGCCAAAGACGACGACGTTCTTGCCGTGCTTGGTGGGGGTGTCGTACTCGGGGAACTTGTTGGCCTTCATCAGGTTCACGCGGGTGAGGTACTCGTTAGCGAAGAAGACGTTGGGCAGGTTCTCGCCGGGGACGTTGAGGAACTTGGGCAGGCCAGCGCCGGTCGCCACGTAGATGGCGTCGAAGCCCTGCTCGAACAGCTCCTCGGCCGTGGCCATGTTGCCCACGACGGAGTTGTACTCAAACTTGACGCCCATGTCCTCAAGGCCGTCAATCTCGCGCTTGACGACCGCCTTGGGCAGACGGAACTCGGGGATGCCGTAGACCAGCACGCCGCCGCCGGTGAAGAAGGCCTCAAAGACGGTAACGTCAAAGCCGTTGCGGGCGAGCTCGCCGGCGCAGGTGATGCCGGACGGGCCGGAGCCGACGACGGCGACTTTCTTGCCGTTCTTGGGAGCCATCTTGGGCGTGGAGGCGAGCTCGGGGCGGTCACCCAGGAAGCGCTCGAGCTGGCCGATGGCCACGGGCTCGGACTTCTTACCACGGATGCACTTGCCCTCGCACTGGTTCTCCTGCGGGCAGACGCGACCGCAGATGGCGGGAAGCATGGAGTCCTCGCGGATGGTATCGAGGGCGCCGCCAAAGTCCTTCTCGCGGATCTGCTCGATAAAGCGGGGGATGTTGATGTTGACGGGGCAGCCCTCAACACAGAACGGCTTCTTGCAGTTGAGGCAGCGCTCGGCCTCGGCCAGCGCCATCTCCTCGGTGAAGCCCTTGTCGACGGGGCGGAAGTCGCAGGCGCGCTCGGCGGCCGGCTCCTCGTTATCGGGGGTGCGGGGCGACTTCATATCGGCAACGAAACGACCGTTAACTAGTGGCATGCGCAGCTCTTTTCCTCATAGGCCTTGAGGGACTCGCCCTCTTCGGAACGGTAAGCGGCCTGGCGGGCACGAAGGTCATCCCAGTCGACCAGGGTGGCATCGAAGTCGGGGCCGTCGACGCAGGCAAACTTGGTCACGCCGCCCACCTCGACGCGGCAGCAGCCGCACATACCGGTGCCGTCAACCATGATGGGGTTGAGCGACGCGGTGATGGGGGTGTCGTACTTCTGGGCGGTGAGGGTCGAGAACTTCATCATCGGAACGGGGCCGACGCAGAAGACCTGGCTCACGGCCTTGTCCTGCAGCAGGCGCTCCAGCGGAGCGGTGACAACGCCCTGCTCGCCGTAGGAACCGTCGTCGGTGGTGATGTGGATGTGGTCCTCGTCGAGGAGCTCGCGGAACTGGTCCTCCATGAGCAGGAGGTCCTTGGTGCGAGCGCCCATGATGGCGTGCACCTCGTGGCCGGTCTCGACCAGGTGCTTGGCGACCGGGAAGGCAATTGCCAGGCCGACGCCGCCGCCAATGACGGCGCAGGGCCCCTCGGCCATCTCGGTGGGAACGCCCAGCGGGCCCACGACGTCGCGCAGCGACTCGCCGGCCTCGTAGGTGGAAAGCATCTCGGTGGTCTTGCCGATCACCATGAAGATGAACTCGACCCAGCCCTCGTCACCGTTCCAGCCGGCCAGGGTAAACGGGACACGCTCGCCCGTCTCGTTGGCGCGAACCATGAGGAACTGTCCAGCGTGCGCATGCTTGGCGATTGCAGGCGCCTCGATGCGGAACTTGAACACCTTCTCCGAGAACTGCGTCTTCTCCAGGATCTTATACATAGAACCCCTCTCTTGTTAGGGCAACCGAACCGTGCCTCCACGGAAATGGACGGCAGCCCGAATAAAACCGTACGCGCACAGGCGTTGTGCAGACATACGGTGTAAATTATACCCTCATGGACATGTTGCTTACGTGTATCTTTGGCAGGCGGGAAAAGTGATCTAGCACAAAGAGACAGGTTTATTTTGGCGGGTTTTATCAGATAAAACGACAAAAGGGGCCGGCCTTGCATATCGGTGAGGCCGGCCCCTTTTGGGGTGTTGGGTATGTATGGCGGCACAGGGTTTATTGCGATGCGGTCGCTGCGGCGTTTTCGCATATAAAACCTGCCAAAATAAACATCCCTTTTTGGTAGGTTTTAGTGCTTGCCGTTGGCAGAGGCGGAGCCGTTGACGTGGTCGCGGGCATAGATTACGCCGTGCACAATCGCCAGGCCGGCGGCGTCGGCGGCGCGGGCGCAGGTGTCCTGGAAGTCCTCGGCCTCGCGGGCGCGCAGCTGCTTGAGCACGTAGTCGGCGACAGCCATCTTGCCGGGAGGGTTGCCGATGCCGGTGCGGATGCGGCTAAAGTCGCGGCTGCCCATCTTGTCGATGATGGAACGCAGGCCGTTGTGGCCGGCGTGGCCGCCACCTACCTTGACGCGCACGTCGCCGGCGGGAATGTCGAGCTCATCGTGGATTACGAGTAACTCCTCGGCCTTGATTTTGTACTCGCGGCAAAGCTTGGAGATGGGGCCGCCCGAGGTGTTCATGTACGACTGCGGCTTGACCAGCACAATCTGGCGCTTGCCGCCCTCTTCCTCTGGATCGTTGATGTTGATGAGCGCGACCTCGGCGCCGGCCTGGTTTTTCCAGTACGTGACGCCGGCCTGACGCGCCAGCTCGTCGATCGCCTTAAAGCCTGCGTTGTGGCGGGTCTCGGCATACTCATCGCCAGGGTTGCCAAGTCCGGCAACCATGCGAATCTTAAGCGGCTGTGCAGCTGCCATGTGCTTCCTTTCATCGATTTGTCGCCTGCTATGGTGAGCGACCCCGTTGCTGCTGTCAAATGGAGGGTGATTGAGGCCGCATGAGGGCGTTTGGACAGTCGTCAGAAGCCGGGATGGACAGTTAGTTCAGATTTGTATAAACCAAGAGATCTTTGACTGCCAAAATCGGGGCCACGGAACTGTCACGGCGCTTTGGGGAGCATAATTTGTGCTATTTCAGATCTTTTGAGTCTTCAAATGAGGTGATTGGCGCCGGGATGGCGGCAAACCACCTCGACATTAGCCGTCTGTTTATACAAATCTGAACTAACTGTCCAGCCATGCTCGGTAACACTGGGTAAAAGTCTTTTAGACCGGCGCGAGGCCGATTCCGGCCCGCAGGGTGTTGAGCCAGGTGGCCTGACGCTTGCGATAACCCTTGATGCGGTAGCGGAATCGAACTCCCGCAAGTCGATGCATCGTCTGGGCGAAGGCTTCGAGTGCAACAAGGTCCTTCATTTGGTCACGATTGATAACCAGGACGTGGATACCCATGGCCTTAAGGCCATTGTTGCGATTGCCATCGTGGATGCGAGCGTTTTGAAGCTCATGTCCAATTCCGTTGTATTCGTTGTCGACTCCGGCGGCTGGGCAATATAAGTCGCAGATGGCGTAGGGGATGCCCGAGGACATGTTGACCGCAAGGGTGTCGAAATCGATTCGATAGTTGAGCAGCAGGCCTCCCATGGGCAGGCTGCAACACCCGAATCCGCCAAAGCGCATGGGTGCGCCCAGGACAGCGAACATCAATGATTCCGCTGGGGATGCGGATCCGGCCCGGGCAAGTTTGATAGCTGTGCGAAACGAGGCGTAGGAACTACTTTTGGCAAACCGTGCGACTGCCTCGAGCTCTTCGATGGTTGTGGCGGGCTCGCATTTGTAGTGCGCCTGTTCGTAGCGGGTTTCGGCTTGCTTTTCGGGTGTCGGTTGGTCGCCCTGGCAATCGAGATCGTCCATCGTTTCGAAGCTGTTGGCCTCGGGCCACGTGTCGTCGTAGGCGATGGGGTAAGTTGCTTCGGGCGGAAGTGAGTAGGTCCCGAGCAGTTCCATGAGAAGCATCAAGGTTTTGGCAACCGATTCATTTTTGGAACAAAGCATGGCCGTCATGGCGGGAGACGTTGCGTAGATGTCGGCTTCGATGTGCATGATCGCGCCCTGGGGGAGAGGGGCGGTGATGGTGTGCTGGAGGAGCCGTCCGTCGGGTCGTCTGTTGCTGCCGCTCGCAACAAAGAGGTCTAGACGCTCGGAGTCGTCTTCGCTCCAGGCGTCAAGTATTGCAAGGGCCGCAAAGTCTATGGCGTCCTTGTTCGGAACGCAACCTGCGAGGGCTTGTGTCTGTTGTTCGTCATCGATGGCGTCCCAGGGAAGGGCGGAGTACGCCCGTCGAGCGCGGCGAATTGCGCGGAGGGCGGAGAGGTGTGAAATTACGGTTGTCATAGCTATAAGGTACTAAGCCGTTGGCGAAATGATATGGCCGTGCCGTTCTTTTCGCTCAAAGGGGCGTCGCGCGCCGCGGGCGGTAACGACATCATACGGAATGCCTTGGAAAAGTGGAGAATGGAGTGATGGGTTGGCCTTGGAGGCATCTACTGAGATGGGTGCTGGACAGTTAGTTCAGATTTGTACAAGGCGACCGGGGCGTATTGCCGTTGTTTAAGGACTCGGTGGGCAAAATGGGGCCAATGGCATGGTGAGGAGATCCATAGATGGAGGAATCGAGTGGAATTATGCCGGCAAGAGAGCTTTCGACGCATTAAATGGCCCAAACGAATGCCCAAATTAATACAAATCTGAACTAACTGTCCAAGGCGGGTTGTCGAGGGGCAGAAAAAAGGGTCGGAAGCGAGCCTCCGACCCTTCAAAAACACCAAAGATGATGCGATGCGCGCTGGATTACAGCGCGAAGTCGCCGCCGACGAGCGTGGAGACGGGCTCCTCGTGGTAAACGGCAGAGATGGCCTCGGCGAACTCCTCGGCGACCGAGATGGTCTTGATCTTGCCGCCAACCTCGACGGGGATGGCATCGGTGACGAGGCACTCGACGATGGGGGCGTCGTTCAGGCGCTCGATGGCCGGGCCCGAGAAGATGCCGTGGGTGGCGCACACGTAGATGTCGCCGGCACCCATGGCCTTGAGCTCCTTGACGTTGGCGCACAGGGTGCCAGCGGTGTCGATCATGTCGTCATTGATGATGCAGGTCTTGCCCTTGATGTCACCGATGATGCCCATGACCTCGGCGGCGTTGTGGCGCGGACGGCCCTTGTGGGCGATGGCGAGGCTGCAGCCGAGCATGTCGGAGAGCTTCTTGGCAGCTTTGGCGCGACCCACGTCGGGGGAGACGACGACCAGGTTGTCGGTGTCGAAGTGCATGTCGTTGTAGTACTGGCCAAACAGCGGCAGTGCAGATAGGTGGTTAACCGGGATATCGAAGAAACCCTGAATCTGGCCCTGATGCAGGTCGAGGGTGATGATGCGGTTGACGCCAGCGCGCTCGAGCAGGTTGGCGACGAGGCGGGCGGTGATGGGCTCGCGCGGGCCGGCCTTGCGGTCCTGGCGGGCATAGCCGTAGTGGGTGATGACGGCGGTGATGGAGCGGGCGGATGCGCGCTTGGCAGCGTCGGTGGCGATGAGCAGCTCCATGAGCATGTCGTTGACGTTGCCGCCGGCCACGGACTGAATCAGGAAGACGTCGGCGCCGCGGACGGTCTCGTCGTAGCGGGCGTAAATCTCACCGTTGGCGAACTGCTTTAGCGTAAGGCCCGAAAGCTCGACCCCAAGGTACTCAGCGATCTTCTGAGCGAGGGGACGGTTGGAGGAACCGGAATACACGCGGATGGACTTGCGCATATTCTCCGACTTCTCGGGATCATTAATCGGCATTACCCTTCTCCTTTATATATCGAATGCCATATAGATGCCTTGTTGCATTGTAACCGCGCGGCGGGGTTTATCGGGTCTTGATAACGTCTTTACCGTCAACGGACACGAACCGACCACTCATCCGGTCGCGCAGGTCAGCATAGAAAAAGGAGCCATCCCCATGGGAACAGCTCCTTAGATGTTTGGTAAAACGTTATACCTCGTCGTCCTCGTGCAGACGGCGGCGATAATCGGCGGCCCAGCCCTCAATATTTAGCTGACGGGCGCGGCCCAGGCCGAGTGCGTCAGCCGGGACCGGCTCGGTGATGACGGAGCCGGCGGCCACGAGCGCGCCGTCGCCGATCTGGGCGGGCGCGACCATCATGGTATCGGAACCGATGAAGGCATCCTTGCCGATGACGGTCTTGTGCTTGTGCACGCCGTCGTAGTTGCAGGTGATGGAGCCCGCGCCCACGTTGACGCCGGAACCCATGGTGGTGTCGCCGATGTAGGACAGGTGCGGTACCTTGGAGCCCTCGCCGATCGTGGACTTCTTGATCTCCACGTGTGTGCCGGCCTTGGAGCCATCGAGCATGTGGGTGCCCGGGCGCAGGTAGGCGCGCGGGCCGCAGTCGACGCCGTTCTCGATGACAGCCTCGATGGCGATGGTCTCATCGATGGTGCAGCCGCTGCCAACGGTGGTGTCGGTGAGGCGGCTGTTGGGGCCGAGCTGGCACTCCTCGCCCACGGTGACGTGGCCGATCAGGTGCGTCTGCGGCCACACGACGGTGTCGCGGCCGATGACGGCGTCGGGGCCGATCCAGGCCTGCGTGGGGTCGATGAAGGTAACGCCCTCGGCCATCCAGTGCTCGTTGATGCGGTCGCGCGCGATAGCGGTGAGTTGCGCGAGCTGGATGCGGCTGTTGACGCCCAGGCCGTCGCGGTAGTCGTCGCAGTGGAAGATGGAGACTGCCTGGTCGTGGCCCTTGAGAATCTCGAGCATGTCGGGCAGGTAGTACTCGGACTGCGCGTTGTCGTTGCCGATCTCGCTGATGTGGGCTGCGAGCTGCGCGCCGTCGAAGGCGTAGCAGCCGGCGTTGCACTCGAGCAGCGTGGCGGCCTGCTCGGGCGTGCAGTCCTTCTGCTCGATGATGCGCTCGATCTGACCGTCGGCGCCCAGCTTGATGCGGCCGTAGCCAAAGGGATCGGGCGGGGTCATGGTCATGACGGTGCAGGCGAGCTCGCCGCCGGCGACGGTCTTCGCGAACTTGGCGACGGTGTCGGCGGTGATGAGCGGCAGGTCGCCGTTGAGCACGATGACGGGGCCTTGCATGATGCCGCATGCCTCGAGCGCGACCTTTACGGCGTGGCCGGTGCCCAGGCGCTCGGTCTGTTCGACGCACTCGACCTTGGTGGTGCTGTTGGCGTAGGCGCCGTCGATAAGGGCGCGCATCTCGTCGGCGTGGCTGCCGATGACGACCACGACGCGGCTGCAGCCGGCCTTGATGGTGGCGTCGACGATCCACTGGACCATGGGCTTGCCCAGGATCTTGTGCGAAACCTTGCAGTGGTTCGACTTCATGCGGGTGCCCTCGCCGGCGGCGAGGATAATTGCGGTTGCGTCCATGTGATCTCCTGTTACGTTATAGAGACGTGTGTTTGGAAACGATACACGGCGCAATATGATACCGCAGGCATATGATGAGCGCGTAACGATTGGCGCATGGCGGCCGATGTCGGTGCCGCCGGCGTGACGTTTGCGCTGGTTGTGCATGGCGGCGGCACTGCGGCGTTGGCGCTTGAGCGAGGGGATGGGGTGTCCGTGGATATCATGCGAGAGGAATCGGGCAACGAACCCGTCGCGGCATTCTCGATGTCGCATCCGGCGGTGCCGGCGCTCTACATGGTGCTGACGCTGGGGCTCACCATGTTCTCGATGCAACCGGTGCTGCTTGCGCTGTCGCTTGCGGGCGGGCTGGCGTATGGGTTTGCGACGCGCGGCGTCGCACGCACGTTGGGGGCGCTTCGCTGGCAGCTGCCGGTGATTTTGATTATCGCGGTGCTCAACCCGTTATTTAGCGCTTCGGGCTCGACGGAACTGTTCCGTATTGGCATGCGTGCGGTGTATCTGGAGAGCATGGTATACGGCCTGTGCATGGGCGGGCTGTTTGTGGCGAGCGTGCTGTGGTTTGAGGCCGCGGCGTCCATGCTTAGCTACGACAGGGTGCTTGCGCTTTTGGGTAACACCGCGCCGGTGATCGCGCTCATGATCTCGATGTGTATGCGGCTTATCCCGCAGTTTTTGCGTCGCGGTCGCACGGTGCTGGCGGTGCAGGATGCGATTGATGTGCCGGGCCGCGCGCCGGCCGACCCCGTGCGTTCGCGCCTACGGGCATCGAGCGTGTTGATGGGCTGGGGCATGGAAGATTCGCTGGAGCGTGCGGACGCCATGCGCTCCCGTGGGTGGGGCGCCGCGGCGCGTCGCACGACGTACGCGCGGTATCGGCTGGCGCGCGGCGACGTTGCCGCGCTGGTTGGGCTTGCGCTGTTTGGCGTGGCCACGGCGGCAGTGGCGTGGACCGCGACGATGCAGTATTCGTTTTACCCGCAGCTTTCGGTGCCGGCGCTGTGGCCTGGCTATGTTGTATACGCGACCTGGATGGCGCTGCCCTGCGTGCTGCATGCGATTGACGAGAAGAGGTTTGGCTGATGGCTCGGTTGGACGGGAGCATCATGGCGGACGCGGTGTGCGGCTCGGATATACCGGCGATTGAAGTGCGGGGCCTGCGCTTCGCCTACCCCGGGGCCGAAGTGCCGGTATTCGAGGAGCTCGATTGGCGTGTTCCCCAAGGGACGTTTGCGTTGCTTGTCGGTGGTACCGGGTCGGGCAAGTCGACATTACTCTCGTTGCTCAAGCCCGAGATTTCGCCGGCGGGCGAATGCTCCGGCGAGCTGCGCATGCTGGGCGAAAGCGTTGCCGACATGGACGTTCGCGCGTCCGCGGAGCGCGTGGGCTATGTGTTTCAGGACCCCGAGAACCAGATTGTGTGCGAAACCGTGTGGCACGAGATGGCGTTTGGCCTGGAAAACTTAGGCATGTCGCGCGACGAGATGCGTCGTCGCGTGGCCGAGACCAGTTATTTCTTTGGGGTGGAGGATTGGCTCCACCGCGATACCGATACGCTTTCGGGCGGACGCAAGCAGCTGCTGTCGCTGGCAGCCGTGCTGGCGTTGCGCCCTCGCGTGCTGCTGCTCGACGAGCCCACGTCCCAACTGGATCCCGTTGCCGAGAAAAATTTTCTGCATGCGCTGTTTCGCGTGAATCGCGAGCTGGGCTGCACGGTTGTTGTGGCAACGCACCAGCCGCGCCCGATGCTTGAATACGCGACGTGCGCGTATCGGATTGAGGGCGGGCGCGTATGCGAGGTCGCTGACATCGCCTCCTTGGGGCATCGCGAAGAGCTGTTTTCTGGCGAGGTGCCAGGGTGGGGTGGCTCGCGGCGTGCAAAAAACGGAGTTTTCAGCAGCGCCAGTGGCCGGCCGGGCTATTTGGACCCGCGCGTGGGCGCTCCGGGCGCAAAAAAAAGACCGAAATCGGACAAATCGGCTGAATTTGAGGCGCAAATCCTGTCGCAAGACGACTCGGGGGCGCCGTCGTGCGCCGGTGGATGCCGAATACTCCCAAAAATGCACGCTGGGTCGGCTACCACCCTGGCAGGGGGCTGGTTTCGCTACGATCGAGCGTCCGGCTGGGTGCTGCGCGGGCTCGATGCGTCGTTTTCGGCAGGCGCGGTGCATGCTGTTGTGGGCGGTAACGGCTGCGGTAAGTCGACAATGCTTTCGGTGCTGGCCAAGACGGTCAAGTTACAGCGTGGGCATATGGAGCGCGGGGCGGCCTCGGCGGCACTGCTGCCTCAGAATCCCAAGGCGCTGCTGGTTGCTGAGACGGTGCTCGAGGAGCTGATGGAATGGGCTTCGACCTGCGGATATGACGAGGCTATGGCGCGAGAGCGCGCGACGAGTCTGGGATTGTCCGGCTTGGATGGGCGCCATCCGTACGATCTTTCGGGCGGGCAGCGCCAGCTGCTTGCGTTGGCAAAGCTGCTGTTGATCGGCCCCGAGCTGCTATTGCTCGATGAGCCCACCAAGGGTCTGGACTTGGCCAGCCGTCGCATCATCGCCCGCGCCCTGCGCGACCATGCGGAGGCTGGCGGTACCGTCATCATGGCAACGCACGATCTGGATTTTGCCGAGCAGGTTGCCGATGACATTGCCATGATGTTCGACGGTGAGATTGCCTGCATGGAGCCGCCCGCCGACTTTTTTGCCGACAATGTGTTTTATAGGGCGTGATGGGATGGCGAATTATCGCGTCTTGCGCCTACTCGCAAAACTGGAAATCCCGCTGCTGCTGGCGGTGCCGGCTGTAATGGCCGCAGCATTGTTGGCGGGCATTGAGCAGGCAGCGCTTGCCATGCTTGTCGTGGTGGCGCTGGTGCTCGCGCTGTTCTTTGCGGGTTACGAGGCATCTCGTCCGGGTTTGCGCCAGATTATGCCCTCGCTGGTTCTGGCGGCGTTGGCCGCGGCGGGGCGTATCTTGTTTGGCCCCATTCCCGACTTTAAACCGGTGAGCGCCATCGCCATTATCGCCGGGACGACGCTTGGTCGCCGCAATGGTTTTATGGTTGGCGCGCTGGCGGCGCTGACCAGCAATTTCTTTTTTGGGCAGGGCATGTGGACACCGTGGCAGATGTATGCCTGGGGGCTCGTGGGATACGTTGGCGGTGCGCTGGCGCATGCGGGTGCGTTCGACCGTGCCGATGGAACCGTGCGCATGCCGCCGCTGATGGCGTACGGCTTTGCGTCGGGCCTGCTCTATGGCGCCGTGATTAACGCCTACGACATCATCGGTTTTGTGCAACCGCTCACGTGGGCGGGCGCCGTGGCGCGTCTTGCCACGGCGGTACCGTTCGATATCACACACGGCCTTGCGACCTGCGTGTTCTTGGCCGCTCTCTACAAACCTTGGTGTCGTCGCATTAACCGTGTCGTCGTGAAATACGGGCTGTAGTGGCGGTTGCGCCGGGGCGAGAATCAATACTGTTGAAGTGCCATTTTAAAACTATGCCGGTTTACGGGGCTAGATTGGCACAGGCAGACCATACCGGCTTTTTTCGAAAATAGACGAGCCGTCTACCTGCGGTTTTATTTTGCTTGAATTGCGTTTGGTTGGGGATTTGCGATTCAGCCCCGTAAACCGGCATAGTTTTAAAATGGCCGGCTGATATGAGGGGCGTCGTGGCCCTCAGAGAGCCAAATCGATCCGTTTTCTTCCGTCCCCAGACGTCCCCAGGGAATCAGTTGACGGCGCTTGCCACGAAACTGGCCCATCTACTACGTTTAGCTTGATACCCTCGACCATGACCGCGTTTTATGAAAAACCGCAGGCTTTCTACCTGCGGTTTTCTTTTTGCGTTGTTCGCCGTGGTTGAGGGTAGTGGCTTAAACGTAGTAGATGGGGCAGTTTCGTGGCGGGTGTGCCGCGTGGATTCCCTCGCGAGGTGAAAATGATCCGTTTTGCTTCGTCCCCGAGGGGTCGGCTGGTGCTAGAGCTCTAGGGTGAGGGTGACGGGGCAGTGGTCGCTGCCAAAGATGTCGCCGCGGATGCCGGTGTCGCGCACGTTGCCGGCGATGGCGTCGCTCACCAGGAAGTAATCGATGCGCCAGCCCGCGTTGTTCTTGCGGGCATTAAAGCGGTAGCTCCACCAGCTGTAGACGCCCTCGACGTCGGGATTTGCCGCGCGCCAGGTATCGGTAAACCCGGCGTCGAGCAGCTCGGTAAACTTACCGCGCTCCTCGTCCGAAAAGCCTGCGTTGCCGCGGTTGGACTTGGGGTTCTTAAGGTCGATCTCCTCGTGCGCGACGTTAAAGTCGCCGCAGGTCACCACGGGCTTGCCGGTCTCGCGCTCGAGTCCCGCCAAAAAGCCGCGATAGGCATCGTCCCAGGCCATGCGCACATCGATGCGCGCGAGCTCATTTTGGGCGTTGGGCGTATAGACGTCCACAAACCAAAACTTGTCGAACTCGAGCGCGCAGACGCGGCCCTCGGTCGCGGCCTGCGCCACGAGCTCGGCTGCCGCGCCCTCGCCGGCGTAAGGCAGCAGCGCATCGGCGCGCAGCACGCGCAGCGGTTCCTGGCGGCTAAAGACCGCAGTGCCCGAATAGCCTTTACGCTCGGCGTAGCTCCAGGTTTGGTGATAACCGGGCAGGTCGATATCGGCCTGGCCCTCCTGCAGCTTGGTCTCTTGCAGCGCCAGGATATCGACATTGAGCTCCTGTGCGATCTGGATAAAGCTCGGGTCCTTTTTGAGCACGGCGCGCAGACCGTTGACGTTCCACGAGGCGAAAGTGTAAGTCTGAAGCATGGTGTCCTTTCGACGGGGTTGGCAGGCTTAAGATTAGCGCAACAGGGGCGGTGGTGGGCGCCGCGCGTGCTGACCCAAAGGCCGCATGCTGGGATGTCGCCCGACGCTGCCCGACCAACAAGGACGGAGGACTCATATGACGCAGGCGATATCGGATCCCAAGCGGGCCTCCGCCGCACTGGCGGAGCTGTTTGGTACCCACAAGCGCGTGGTCTTCTTTGGCGGCGCGGGTGTTTCCACGGCGAGTGGCATCCCCGATTTCCGCAGCGTGGACGGCCTATATCACCAACAGTTTGCCTACCCTCCCGAGACCATGCTCTCGCATAGCTTTTACGAGGCGCATCCGGCCGAGTTCTTCGACTTCTACCGCACCAAGATGATCTCACTTGGCGCCAAGCCCAACCGCTGCCACACCAAGCTGGCCGAGCTGGAGCGCGCCGGCAAACTAAATGCCGTTGTGACGCAAAATATCGACGGTCTGCATCAGATGGCGGGCTCGCAGCGCGTGTTCGAGCTGCACGGATCGGTCCATCGCAACATTTGCCAGTCGTGCGGCGCGGTCTATAGCGCCGAGTGGATTTGCGCCCGCGGGCACGAGGACGCCGCGGGTGTGCCCGTGTGCCCCGCGTGCGGCGGGCGCATTAAGCCCGATGTGGTGCTCTACGAGGAGCCGCTCGACGAGCATGTGCTGACCGACGCCGTTGTCGCCATTGCCGCGGCCGATGCCCTCATTGTGGGCGGGACCTCGCTCGTGGTGTATCCGGCGGCGGGCCTTACGCGATACTTTACCGGCGATACGCTGGCCATATGCAATCTTGCTCCCACCGATCAGGATGCAAATGCCGACCTGCTGATTTCTTGCGACATCGCTGCCGCGTTTGCGTTCTAGCCCGCGCGCGCGGATACAATAGAAAGACTAATTGCAAAGCGACCCCGCCGCCTGCGCCCGAGCGTGGCGGCGCGGGCATTTTAGGAGGATGTTCATGGCGAACGACAGCAAGACATGGCGGTGCGGAAAGTACGAGCTCAGCTTTGACCGTCCGCGCATCATGGGCGTCCTCAACGTGACGCCCGATTCGTTTAGCGACGGCGGGGAGCATTTCGACCCGGATGCCGCCATCGAGTACGGCCTGGCGATGCTCGACGCCGGCGCCGACATCATCGACGTGGGCGGCGAGTCCACGCGCCCCGGTTTTACCCCGGTCAACCCCGACGAGGAGGCTCGCCGCGTGCTGCCCGTTGTGCGTGCGTTGGCCAAAGAGGGCGCCATCGTCTCGATCGACACGCGTCACGTGGCGGTTGCCAAGGCGGCCGTGCGCTGCGGCGCCTCGATCGTCAACGACGTGACGGGATTCACCGACCCCAAGATGGTCGAGTTTGTCGCGACGAGCACCTGCGGCGTCATCGTGATGCACGCCGGCGAGGTCGCCGCGCCCGCTCGCACGCATGCAACGGTGCAGCTCGATACCTCTGCCGCGGCGTTTGTTGCCGAGAAGGCGCGCGAGGCGGCTGCCGAGGCCGCGCGCGAGGCCGAGAAGCCCGCCCGCCGCCGTCGTGGCAAGCTGCTGGGCGAGCCCAAGACGGAGGCCAAACTGCCGGGTGGCGTGGTGCAGCCCTCGCTGCCGTTTGGCGATCCGGAGCCAGCGCCCGAGCCAACGGGCGAGCAGAAGCAGGAGACGCCGGCCGCCGAGCAGGCTGCCCCTGCCGCCGAGGCCGCCGCGACCCCTGAGCCCGCGCCGGAGCCCAGCGATCACTTGGCCGCCATGATGCGCCGCAGCGCCCGCCGCGAGGAGGCTTATGTGCCCACCTCGCAGCTTCGCCGCTTTACCCTGCCCGATTCGGCGCCCATCATGCGCCGCGTCATGGGCTTTCTGTCCGATCAGGCACGCGCGCTCATCCACGCCGGCGTGTCACGCGACCGTATCTGCATCGATCCGGGTCCGGGTTTTGGCAAGACGGCCAACGAAGACATCGTCATCCAGCGCGAGACCGCCAAGATGGCGTCGCTGGGCTATCCGCTCATGTGCGCCGTGTCGCGCAAGCGCTTTGTGGGCGCCGTCTCGGGCGTGACCGAGGCCGCCGAGCGCGATGCCGCCACATTTGGCGTGTGCCTGGGCGCTATCCAGGCCGGTGCCAACATCGTGCGCGTGCACGATGTCACCGGCTTTGCGCAGTTCCTGAACGGCTACTGGGCTGTTGCCAAGCCGCAGCCGCGTCGCGCGTTTGTGGCTGTGGGCTCCAACCTGGGGCATCGTTGCGACAACATCCGCGCCGCGCGCGACATGATCGCCGAGATTCCGCTCACCTGTGTGTCCAACTGCTCGCGCATCTACGAGAGCGAGCCGGCCTACGAGACGCGCCAGGACGCGTTTGCCAACGCCGTCATCGAGATCAAGACCGAGCTGGCGCCGCTGGTGCTGCTCGACGAGCTTATGAAGATCGAGGCCGAGCTGGGGCGCGACCGATCCAAGAAGGCCAAGGTCAACGGCCCGCGCACCATCGACCTGGACCTGCTGTGGATGGATGGCGAGACCCATGGCGGCAAAAAGCTGCGCCTGCCGCATCCGCTCATTGGCGAACGCGACTTTGTACTGGTGCCGCTCGAGGACCTGATGCACGACCCGGCGCGGTTCTTCCGCTACAACGGCGTCGAGGTCAAGGAGCCCGGGGATCGCGTGGGCCATATCGTGGGCGAATTGGGGCGTATGTAGATGATCGAGATGAATGCTGTTGCCGCCGGTACCGAGCTCGACGCGGCACGTGACGCGGGCCGCGAAGGCGTGTCCGCGGGCTGGTGCGCTTGGAGCGTGGGCGAGGCGTCGTTGACGTTTTCGCTGGTCGTGCGCCCGGATGTGAATATGCACGCCTTCCATGGCCTGCCGTTTGTGGCGGCGATGGGCATGATGGACGCGCTCGCGGGAACGGCATCGACGCCGGGGCTGGGTCTTGCCGGTAAGGTGGGCATTCAGTGGCCGAGCGATATTGTGTGCGGCGCGCCCGCGTTTGAGACGTCGTTTGCACGCGTCGCCGTCAACGGTGGCGCCGGTGCTGCGGGTATGTTCGGTGCCGTGACGGTGGATATTGAGCGCGCGGCGCTGGGCGAGCTCGGTGTGGACGTGGCTGACGAAGCGCTGGTCGAAGCGCTGACTACCGCCGTGCTGGCCCGCGTGGACGCCTGGGCGGTTGTCGCCAACACGCCGCAGGGCGCCGCCGGCCCGCTGGCTCCCGTGCTGGGCGAGTACTTCGACATGGTGCCGCTGCTGGGCCGCCAGGTTGCGGCGGTGTCGCCCAACGGCTTGCCGCTTGCGGTCGGTGTGTTTGCGGGCCTGGACATCTGGGGTCGCGCGACCATCAAGACCGATGCCGGCGAGCAGGAGTTTCCGCCCGAGGCCGTACGGATTCGCGGGCTGTAACACGAGATGCCCGCGCTCAAAGACAACGATGACAACAAGACCCTCCCCGGCAGAGTGAACTGCCTCTGCCGGGGAGGGTCTTTGCGCGACTACAGGGTGGCATCGCGGCCCTATTCCTCAAAACTGAAAATTTTTCGTTTTTGAGGAATAGGATTAAGGCAGCTCGGCCTTTCGCGAGGTATATTCGCTATAGAGCCTATTCCTCAAAACTGAAAATTTTTCGTTTTTGAGGAATAGAGATAAAAGACCGCGAGGAGGCCCCGATGAAACTCATCAATAGAGCGTCATATATGGACACGTTGACGAGTCTTATTGGCGTGCCGGATATCAAGGTCATCACGGGCATCCGCCGCAGCGGTAAATCAAAATTGCTCGAGGCCCTCCGCGATTACGTGGAGGCAAATCTGCCTAATTCGAATGTCATCCATATCAACTACAACCTCGATGAGTTCGAGAACCTGCTCGAGTATCACGCGTTGCTCGCTTATGTAAAAGATCATCGGGTGCCCGGCAAACAAAACTTTCTGCTTATCGATGAGGTTCAGATGTGCGAAGGTTTTGAGCGTGCGATCAACAGCCTTCACGCATCCGAGCATTATGACATCTTCATTACCGGATCGAATGCCTTTTTGCTGTCGAGCGATCTGTCGACGCTCTTTACGGGGCGCACGTTCGAGATCGAGGTTTTCCCATTCTCGTTTGAGGAGTATCGTCTCTATGGCGACGAGGGCGAGGTCGACCGTGGCTTCGATGGGTATGCGAGAACCGGCGGTATGTCTGGCTCTTACCCTTATCCACTGCAGGAGCAGCGCTATCAATATCTCTCCAACGTCTTTAAGACGCTCATTGTGAGAGATATCGTGCAACGGCATAACGTGAGAAACGAATCGGCGCTGCTGCGCATTGCCGATTACATGATGGACAACGTTTCCAACATTACGTCGGCACGCAACATTACCGATGCATTAAATGCGGATGGACTAAAGATTACGAACAAGACGGTCGGTGCGTACATGGGGTACCTGTGCGATGCGTTTGCCTTCTATAAAGTTCGCCGATACGACATTCGCGGCAAGAAATACCTTAAGAGCGGCGAGAAGTATTACCTGGCGGACCACGCGTTCAAATACGCGCTGCTCGGTACACGTGATATGGATTGGGGGCGCGTATACGAGAACATAGTGGCCATCGAGCTGCTGCGCCGCGGATATGAGGTATACGTCGGCGTACTCTATAAAAAGGAAATTGACTTTGTAGCAATCAAGCGAAGCGAGAAGCTCTACATTCAGGTGAGCGACGACATCAGCTCGGATAAGACATTTGAACGCGAGATTTCGCCACTGCTGAGCATTGGCGATGCGTATCCCAAGATGATTCTCGCCCGCACGCATCACGAGGCCACGGATCGCGACGGAGTGCAGATCGTGGACCTGGCGAGGTGGCTGTGCGGCGAGGCGTAGCGTGCATCGAGCCTATTCCTCAAAACTGAAAAATTTTCGTTTTTGAGGAATAGAAAGGCTTTGAGCCTCTTAGAAAACCATTGGGCTGCCTTTCCGGTGCGAGATTTGTGTCCGCGCCGTGCGAAATAATAGTTTATATCCTAACGATGGGAGCAGACTATGACTGACAAAGCAAATTCGGCGTGTCCACAGGCATGGAGGGTTGCAAAATCCCTATCCGAGAAAATACTCGCTCAAGGCAAGAACGGGGTTTGGTCGCCTGCGTGCGTCGCGAGCTTGTTGACGATTGTACGAAAGGGTGCCTCGGGCGCCACAAGTCGGGAGCTCGACATGCTCCTGGGCGATGGCGACATGTTTAGCGAGCGTGATCCCTTCGGCATCGAGCTGGAGCGGAACTGGGGCTATGACGGTTATGATGCGAGCTCGGCAACGGCAGCTTGGCTTTCCAGGTCCGCGAGCCCATCGGAGGCGTTTCTGCACGAGTGCGACAAATGCAGCGTGCATGTGTCAATCGATGACTTGGCCGATCCGCGCGTTAGCCAACGGGTGACCGATTGGATAGCCGAACAAACTCACGGCCTGCTGTCGCCAAGCATCGAGTTATCACCAGTGGCTCTTGCCTGTCTTGTGAGTGCGCTTTACATGAAGGATGCATGGGCGGATCCGTTTGATGGTGAATCGACCAAAGTTGAGACCTTCCATGCAAAGAGCGGCGATGTTCAAGCAGCGTTTATGCGTGGCAAGCGCGATTGCGCGGTGATCGTCGAGAACGGCAGGGTTGCCTTCTTGTTGCCGCTCAGCTCCGATGCCGGCGTGTGTTTTGTTCTTCCGAGCGGCGAGGATGATCATGTTGATGACGCGCTTGGGCTATTCGAGCGTCTGTCTCAAGGCGAGGGAGAATGGGAGCCCGTCGACCTGGGGATTCCTCGCTTTGAATGCGAGTCGACGCTCTCGGACGTCTGCTCGCTGCTAAAGGCCGCCGGCGTCTCTACGGCAACTGCGATGGAGCTTACACCTATGGTGGGGGTAGAGGGGACTCCAACGCAGATTGTCCATGGCGCGAAGTTCGCTGTCGATGAGAACGGCGTAGAGGCCGGCGCGTACACGGTGATGGTCGCTGTCGCGGGCCTTCCGCCGGAGAACCCGCCAGAGCCGCGCAAGATAACGCTTGACAGGCCTTTCTATGCAGCGCTCGTGTCTCGCACCGGCGTACCGCTCTTTGTGGCAAGCGTCGCGCTGCCGTCGGTGGACGTGCAAGAAAGGTGAGGTTGAGATTTGCGAAGGGGGGCTGCTATGCCAAGGGTCGCCAACGTACTCTTTCCAGCTGACTATTTTGAAAAGATAGTTCCAGATGGGTTGATGCGTATCGAATATGAGTCTGCGTGTGCTGAGGGGCGTCTTGACGTGGGGCTTTTCGATCTGGAACTGTTCGAGGAGCGTGGAGAGCTTGCGCTCTGCTTTTCTAGGCCATCGGGCTGATGCGGTGGTAATCAACCGCATGTTCACGGAGTTTATGGTCAAGGACTATGCAAAGTCGGTCAAAGGGACGAGGTTTCCCGTTAGCTTTCACACTCCCGTGAGCCAGGAGCGCATGGACGGGATTGTTAAAGAGTTCGTCAAGCTCCGCGGGGACCTTTTCACGGTCGGTATTGTCTGCAAAGAGTACGTTGATCTGGCCCGCTACGGTGGTGCAACGAATGAATGGAGAGCTTTCTATCTCGACGGGAATCTCCTCAACGTATGCCGGAATTCAAATCAGCCGACCAATGTTGCGAAGCCGCCCGAGGAGCTTGTACTGGCGTGCTCAAATCTTGGGAGCCCCTACTACACCGTGGACTTTGCGGGGCGAGTGGATGGAACCTGGATTGTGGTGGAGACCGGCGACGGGCAGGTGTCGGGCCTCGCTGCGGCGCAGGATCCGGTTATCTACTATCAAGTGCTTGCGGATGCCCTCGAAAGGCGGGATGCGGACGGAGGCCGGGCTTGTGCGTCTGGCATTCGGACCTAGTGCAACACTACGCCGTGTTTGCCTAGGGGGCGGCGTCGCGAAACGAAAGCGACGCTGTCGCATTTGTGTCGGTCTTTCTGTTTTGATGAAACGTAGTCCCTTGAACTGGCTCACGGAAGGGTTGGAGAACTAGAGTCACCTAGTCCGTGCGTCAGAGAAACTGAGGGGATAAGACAGTGCTCACGCTTGGCTCCGGTCCCCGTCTTACCCCAGCTCCTGCATGCGGCGGTAGATTTCGCAGATACCCTTAATGGTGAGCTGTCCATCGACCACGTCGAAGGCATCGGTCGAATCGGCGACGATGCCGGCGAGGCCTCCCGTGGCGATAACGGTGGCATCCTCGCGGCCCAGCTCGCGCTTCATGCGCGCGACCAGGCCTTCGGCCATAGCGGCAGTGCCCACCACGGCGCCGACCTTGATGCACTCCTCGGTATCGCGGCCGATGGCGTGCTCGGGCGCCTCGAGCGGCACGCTGGCGAGCTTGGCGGCGCGGGCGGCAAGCGCATCCATGGAGATGCGGATGCCCGGCGCGATCGCTCCGCCAATGTAATAACCGTCCTCATCGATGACGTCGATATTGGTTGCGGTGCCAAAGTCCACCACGATCGCCGGTGCGCCGTAGAAGGTCTCGGCCGCAACGGCGTTGGCAACGCGGTCGGCACCAACGGCCTGGGGACGCGCCGCGCGCAGCTTGGTCACGGCGGCCGTCTGCGGCCCAATGACGATGGCGTCTGAGGCAATGCGGTTGGCCACGGCATGCCATTCGCGCGAGAGCTGCGGCACCACGCCCGCAAAGGCGATAGCGTCGACCGCGTCGAGCGAAAGGCCGTACATCTTAAAAAAACCCATCAGGCGCACATGGATCTCATCTGCGGTATAGGAGCGGTCGGTGGGCATGCGCCACGACTGCACCAGCTCGTCTCCGTCAAACAGGCCCATGGCCGTCTGCGTGTTTCCCATATCGATAGCGAGCAGCATGTCTACTCCCGGTTTCGGCATAAAAGGACGCGCACCATTGTATACGTGCTGTCGACGGCGCTCGGCTGCGATTCGTTTACGGTGATATGGGCTGAGGGGTTTTAAATATGAAGGAATTATGCTCTACGAGAATTTCCTTGCCGTCCACCGAACTCCCGAGTAGTATTCTTTCTTGCGCACATGAGGCGCCCAGACATTGCGGGGTGGAGCAGTCTGGTAGCTCGCCGGGCTCATAACCCGGAGGTCGTAGGTTCAAATCCTGCCCCCGCGACCAAGACTTTTAGCAGCTCAGAGGCATTGTTCTCTGAGCTGTTTTTCTTTGGATAAATAGCACGGCGGCTAGTTGCTGCGCGGGCATTTTGATCCCCCGTGTCAATCTCTGCGCCTTGGAGGTCGTTGGTTCGAATCCGGCCTCCGCGATCAAAACTCCGGGTCAGGCGCAGGAAAGCTGTTAGCGCCGGGCGATTTTAGCCGCTAATAGTCAACCGATTTTGACCAATCCCGGTCACCGAATAATGGCCACCGTGCCTCCCCGCCGCCACTACGCTGGTGGCGCCAACACGCCGCCCTCGACAGGCTGCTCGAAAAGGCGTCGGTGTTCGTGATGCGGGGCCCGAGCTACCGCGGCAGGGGGCTCGACACGTACTCGGTGGAGGCCGTCCCCCAGGCGGTGAAGGTGAGGGGGATCCAGCCCGAGGGGATGTAGGAATGCGATAGGAAAGTCATAGATGCGGGCGTGTTGGCCAAAATGGGTCGGCCGGGATTGGTCAATCTCGGCCGACTATATTTGGCTAAATTTTTCCGACACTAACAAAGCCTGGCAGTGCGAATAAACGAAAAATACCATCATGCCGAGATGATCGGCATGATGGTACATCTTGGAAGTGATCTCGAGCGTTATCTTTAGGGAGGGTTCGAGATCACTTCCGCTTTCTTTAAATGACGAGCTGAGCGTTACGCAAGATTATTGAATAATTACATTTTCAGTAGTATAAGATGCCTGTGCGTATCGCTGAGCATTGGCAAACTGCGAAGTAGCAAGGCCATACATAATCGCAGCCTGCTCCTTATCGCCTTTCGCATTGGCGCAATCAGCCATAGTGGTGTAATTGCATCCCGTGTGCACCGCCTCAGCAGCCTTATTGTAATACTCCATGGACTCGTCATCCACTGAGCCCTTCTTATACAATTCAGCTCCTGCATTTCTTACCGCAATACGCGCGTCGACTTCTGCGCTCTTATTAGTGGCCTGCATGTTCTTTCCGAGAGTAAGCCTGTAGTAATTAGCTGTACCATAGGGAACGTCTGAACGGAATTTCTCGTCATGACCTCTCAAGACATACATTTCCTGATCAGTTGCATCAAAAATTGTCCTGAAAATCGTCTTGAATTCTATGTCATCGCCTTCTGGAGAGTGGAACTGATAGAAACCACCGAAGTCCCAATTTTCCTCACTCCATTTGCCCTCGTCATAGTAACGAATGCTTCCGAGTCCGTTCGCGAGCGTGAGTGGGGTAACGCTGCCGCTCTCGTCTTGCATAACCTTTTCTAGAGTATTGGCTCTTGGCACGCTATCCGGATATGCCTCATATGAATCATTCATCCAGAGCTCATCCTTGAAATGATTCGCTGCAATTAGATAGTCCGTCTCACCGTAGTCACCGGCTTTGCGCACTACATATGCATTATCTTTTTGCTCGATGAGATACGCATTTCCCTTGTTGTCGGAAACGTTGATGTTACCCGTGTGAATCCACTCAGTTTTCGTGAGCATTTTGACTGCTTCGTCTGCCGTATCGCACTTTGTGGCTGTGTACCAATAAGCAAACAAAGTATCGAGGAAGGTGCCTTCCCTATCGATTGTCTTAGCATCATCGCTTGGCGATGCCGTAGGTCCTCCGGCATAGGTAATAATAAGGCCCTTAGAGTTCATGAACGCATTTCCCTGCAATCCACCTGATGCAATGACTGCATTGCCATGTTTCGGATAAGAAACCATGCTCGAGAACATTGCGGCGGGTGTTGTGCTGACTGCATCAAGATTAGCGGCTCCAAGATGATGACCATCCTGAGTCATACTTCCCCAAGCAGATACATTCATACATGTTTTTGAACGCTCTGGATCATTTGAGCTCTCTGGATCAAAATGCATCATGAGGTCATAGTTAAGAACAGATGAGCCCATAACTGCAACTACTGCATCTTCCTTTGAGACTCCTGCCCCCTCAGCTACTCCCGACAAGAAATTAAATACAGATGGATCATCCTCTTCATAATGTTTCAGAATCTTACCCATGGCTTCGTTATATGCGGCATCGTCTGCCTCTGCATAAATTGAAGCCATTACAGCTGTCCAGTTACTTTCTAACTGATCCTTTTGCTGTAAGCCATACTGCTTTCCCATGTCAAACCAGGAGCCATTTACATACACAACTTCTTGCGCATTTCCTGCGTTGACGGTTGCATCGAACTTCCCGTCAAACTCTTCGTTTTCAGAAGTTGATCCGGCATTTGCCAGCGTGCCGTCTGATGACCCACCTTGCGTATTGTTTGCAGAACATCCTGGGCCTGCCACCATGCTTAAACATAGGCTGGCGCAACACAATACGCAGGCTATCTTTCTTCTCATAATCTTGTCACCTTCTCTTTCAGAGGTTCCGTGTTGCCGATAACTTGATGGCTAAAGCAGAGGCCCCTCGTTGCCGACAACCTAATGACAAAATTATGTAATTTTCCGATCCGCTTTCACATGAACTGGTCTCGATAAATATGTTCAATCTTAGCCTATACCCTGGTTTAGCGCTTTATGAACCAGGGTTCATAAAGCGCTAAGCTGTATAAACAAAAGGAAGTGGGATTCATATTGATTAGCCCAACGTAATCAACGTAATCAACGTTATGAACATCTGATTTTCTGCAGCAACTGCATCCTGTTGCTAACATCGGCCTTCTGGTAAATGTTATGTGTATGAGATTTGACGGTGCCAGTCGAAATAAACAACAGTTCGGATATCTCCTGTGTGCTTTTCTCCTTGAGCAAGAATCCCAGAATCTCTCGCTCTCTGAGACTAAGGCCAATAGATGTCGCATAGGCGTCTATGATTTCTTCCGAAAGCTCTCCTGTCATGGCTTCATAGCTAATCGGTTTCACTGTGATCTTGTCAACAAAAAAACGCGCCGCAACAACAATAAGATATGCGGCAACAACTATCTGGGAGACGCTTTCGCCAAAATTGCGGCTTCGAATCGCGCCGCTAGTTACTAGGCTTGCAACATCATTATTTAGCCCATAATGTAACCCCGTAAGAATATCCTCAAAGACAGTCATTAATCCCAGGATTCCAACCAGTCGCAAGAACATATCTAACCTTAAAAACATGCTCTTATGCACTGTTTTGCCAAAGGACCTGCTACCGATAAAGGCTAGTACGATAACCAGAAGTTGGAATGGCAATAAATAACAAATATACAAGAATCCTGTACGCACCTTTAACAAAGGGAACATAATGAGCCAGATGAACAATGGCGCTTCCACCAATGTCAATATCCACGTTTTTGACCCTCCAACAGCCCCCTTGAATAAATGACATATGAGAAAGGCGCAGGCGAAATATAATAGCGACTTGATTACTACGGGCACCGAAAAAAAATTATGAAAGTAATAATAAAGGGGCGAACTAATTTCGTATCCTCGAACTATTAGCTCAATCAAGTACTGGCTTAACATAAACAGAGCGATATACAGATATTCCTTCTTTTGACCTCCGATATAGAGGATTAAATAAAGGGCTGCACAGATTACACAGCCAGATTTTATTAATAAACTTAAAACAGCAGACAGGACCAGCATCAGGACCCACCACCCTTTTCCTTCTATAGCGCGCAGTGCCCTATTTAATTCATATCATTTATCCGCAATCCGTCTTCTGGATCTCCTTGCTCTGCTTCTAGTAAGCAAGTCTTTTCCCGCAACCTCTTCAACATCCTTTCAATAGTACGTCATATAATACCAGTTGCAGCGTCCGCATCATTCGCTATGAACATCGCCGCCGTGCCCAGTAGCTTTCAGGCGTCCCGAAGGCCGGTGTGTCGCCGCTGACGGGCACGATGCGCTTTTTCACGAATCTAAAGATGCATAATCTACGGACTTTTCTTTCTCTTGTCATACTTTTGAAAGTGTTCGTAAGAGGCTACCGATCCATTGGAGGCGTAGAGAGTCCAGGTGATGCGCGGACTCATCCCATCGAGCGGGCGGGTGGAGTCTGGCCTTCCAGGCAGGATGAGCGTCGTCGGGGTAATCTTGCCTAAAGATATTGGACTGTTTATAGGACTAAACATAAGAAAACTCGATTATCAGGGGCGGGTGCCATAAGGCACACCGCCCCCCTTTGTGCGTATGGCGCCAGGACCATGCGCTCGAAAGCGTTGCCCAAACGCATGGTTCATCCGCACAAAGCCCATGGTCGCTATGGGCAAACATCGGTGCTCCTGCACATGGTTTTGAGCCTGTTTTCGAGCGAAAGTATGGCTGTCGATACGCATGCAATTCGCATGAAACCCGGGCTCGTCCGAGAGCCCTATAAAGGAGGATTCGCATGAGATTGCGCTCGATCATCATCGCCCGGCCCAGACACGTGCCGTGAACCTTGATCGCACCGGTCATGGTGTTGAGGCAGAACATGTCGTTATAGCGTGTGAGCGGGCCTGTCGAGCGGGCAATCTTCTCGTCTAGATCGCGTTCGATGATGTAGCGCACGGCTTCGTCCTGCAGCATATCGCCTTCGGAGAGCTCGGCGCGGGTGATGGCTGCAAAGGGGGGGTCGTCGGCATCGTCGAGCTCAAAGCCACCGCGGGCGGCATAGCGGTAGACGGGATCGACGACGAGCACCGGGTTGCCCATAACGGTAGAGGCTGTTTGCGTGAGGTTCTTGAGCCCCGCGTCGCTCAAGAGCGCCTCGAGCAGCGCTTGCTTTGCGGTGGACCTATCGGTGGTACTCGGTTGCATGGGTGTCCCCTCTGCCGCGTCTTCGCCGTAGTCGACGCGTGACCAAATTATTATCGCAGGCTGCGCAGTATTAGGTTGTTTAAAAAGGTGAGTGTGGCGGTCGTTTCCTCGAACGGGGACGGTGTTGCTGCTGGGGTTTGTCTCGATCTGTAACAGGTGGGTCCGATTTTGGTCTGTAGATGTTACAGATTGAGATTTCCGGCGAGCGGGGCTCCGTTTGTCTCGATCTGTAACACGAGGGACGGATTTTGCCGAGTTGTTGTTACAGATTGAGATATTCGGACGGACAGTTGCCGTTTGTCTTGATCTGTAACAGGTGGAGGCCAAAAGTCGGTCTAGATGTTACAGATTGAGATGTTTGGTCGGACCGAGTTTGTTCGTCTCGATCTGTAACATCTGGGGTCGTTTTTGGCCTGTAGGTGTTACAGATCGAGATTTTCCGACGGAACGCTTCCGTTTGTCTTGATCTGTAACAGGTAGGGGTCAAAAGCGGGTCTAGCTGTTACAGATTGAGATTGTTGAGGATGGGTCGAGAGAAATATCTCGATCTGTAACAGTAAGACCCGGTTTTGCTGGGTAGCTGTTACAGATTGAGACAAACCGACGGGCCGCCCCGCCCCATCCGCCTGCCGCTGCCTGCTATCCGCCGATTTTCGTTGTGCCGCTGTACCCCCATGCCATATCCTCTAAACAACTACGCGGCACCATCGCCGCCGCGTCTACAAGAGAGGAATGTCCATGACCGCACCTGCGTCCAAGCTGCTCCAGCCCATTACGGTTGGCCCCCTTGAGCTCAAGAACCGCATTATGTTCCCGCCGCTGACCACCGGCTATGAGGAGCGCGACGGTTCCATCGGCGAGCGCAGCCTGGCTTTTTACGAGCGCCTGGCCCGTGGCGGCGTGGGCTACATCGTCATCGGCGACGTCGCTCCCGTCATGACCGCAAGCCCCACGCCCAAGCTGGCGACCGACGCCCAGATCCCCACGTTTAAGGCACTGGCCGACGCCGTCCACAAGCACGGTGCCAAGGTCGCGCTGCAGCTGTTCCACCCCGAGTACGACGTGCCCGGTGTCGGCCGCATGGTCATGGGCTCCATGGCTGCAGCCAAAGCCGCGCAGGAGGCCAAGGCCACCGGCGACGAGGAGACCTTTGCCGCCAAGATGGCCGAGTCCAACGAGATCCGCAAGCAGGCATATGCCAAGTTGCACCACGACATGCAGCACTTTGTGAACGAGGCGAGCGTAGAGCAGCTCGCCCAGATCAAGGAGGCCATCGCCGCCTCGGCTGCTCGCGCGCAGCAGGCCGGCATCGACGCCATCGAGGTCCACGGCGACCGCCTGGTGGGTTCGCTGTGCTCCGCGATCCTCAACAAGCGAACCGACGAGTACGGTGGCTCGTTTGAGAACCGCGTTCGCTACGCGCTGGAGGTCGTCGCTGCCATCAAGGAAGCCGCGCCGCAGCTGATGGTGGAGTATAAGCTCCCCGTGATCATGGAGAACCCCGATGGCACGCCGCGTGGCAAGGGCGGCCTGCAGCCCGACGAGGCCTGCGAGTTCGCCAAGCTGCTCGAGGGCGCGGGCATCGATATGATCCAGGTTGCACAGGCCAACCACACCGGCAATATGGGCGATACCATTCCGTCCATGGGCGCCATGCCCTACAACTGGACGCTGCCCGTGGCCGAGCGCGTCAAGGCCCTGGTCTCCGTGCCGGTGGCGACTGTGGGCCGTGTTGTCTCGGTCGAGGCTGGCGAGAAGATCCTGGAAGACGGCGCAGCCGATATCGTCGCCTATGGCCGCTCGCTCATGTGCGACCCCGACATTGCGCTGAAGGCCGCCACGGGCGAACCCATCCGCGAGTGCCTCAACTGCAACAAGGGCTGCGTCGATGCGATTCAAAACCGCAAGTACATCTCGTGTGTGCTCAATGCCGAGAACGGCGACGAGGCCACCATCGCGATTAAGCCGGGCGTGGGCGACAAGAAGATCGCCGTTGTGGGCGGCGGTATTGCCGGTCTGGAGGCCGCGCGCGTGGCGGTCAAGCGCGGCTACGACGTGACCGTCTACGAGGCGAGCGATCATCTGGGCGGCCAGATTGTGCTGGCGGCCGCGCCTCCGCGCAAGGACGAGATCATGCGCTCGGTCGAGTATTACGAGAAGATTCTGCCCGGCCTGGGCGTGAAGGTTGAGCTCAACCATGCCGCTACCACTGAGGACCTCAACGCCGCCGACGCCGCGATTGTGGCTGTGGGCGCGCACGACGTGGTCATCCCCGTTCCGGGTGCCGATTCTAAGAAGGTCGTCTCGAGCTGGGACGTGCTGGCCGGCAAGGTGGAGCTTACGGGCCGCGTCGCCGTCATTGGCGGTGGCCTGGTGGGCACCGAGACTGCCGAGTACCTGCTGCAGCACGGTTGCGAAGTGGCGATCGTGGAGATGCTCGACAAGATTGCCGCGGGCGAGTCCGAGACCATTCTGCCGCTGATTATGAGCGACTTTGCAGAGCACAACGTGGAGCAGCACGTGAAGACCCGTCTGACCGCCATTACCGACGAGGGCGTGGAGGCCATTCGCACTGCCGATGACGGCGCCGAGGAGCCGGTGAAGATCGCCTGCGATTACGTGGTGATGGCCGTCGGTTCCAAGGCCAACGCGTTTGACTTGGATGGCGTTACGGTGCCCGTGACCTGTGTGGGCGACTGCTCGGGCGAGCGCACCGCCGACATTGCGAACGCCATTCGCACGGCATATCACGCGGCCAACGAGCTGTAGTTGAACATCGCGGCCAGGCGGGGCGGTAGCACGGATCTGTCTCGCCCGGCCGCGTCCCATCGGGTGTCAATCGGGGCGGGGCCTGCAAGCGCAGCAGGTCCCGCCCTTTTTGTTTTGCCCCGGTGGACGGCAATGCGCGCTAATCATGGGGAGTGAGGCGTCTACTGCCTTGCAGGCTGCTCAAAATTATTGGAGGAGGGGTTAATAATCATATCCTCTATTCCAAAGGATATAAAGAGATGCCAATTTTGCTGGCAAGCGAATGACGATTAGCTGCGAGCTAGTTACCAGCGTAAATAATCAATAAAGAAATGTCGTAAATTGGTGTCAAATTCCCAGATAGCGCCGCGTCTATTTTAATTAACTGCTTTGAGCAAACAGTAAAATGCTACTATCTAACTTGCGCGTAAGAAAGCAATTTAACGTTTAAGGCTAAGAAGTAGAAGTGGCAGGTATGTCAGAAACAACAAGGACTCGCACGCATGCGCCCGAGATTAGGCAGCGTGCTGTCGAGATCCTCCAAGAAGGGGTCGGCCATCGCGCGCTCGCCGCAGAGCTTGGCATCCCCCAGGCCACAGCCCGTCAGTGGGCCCGTGCGTATGCCGTGGGCGGCGCCGACGCCGTTCTCAATGCGGGCTCTCATCACCACACATATTCGTTTGACGTTAAGCTTGCCGTGGTTAAGGACCGCTTGGAACATGGTCTGACGGTGCGTGAGGTCATGGTCAAGCACAAGATCCCCAACGAGTCTTCGGTTAAAGCTTGGTG
Source organism: Collinsella sp. SGI.180 (assembly GCF_050313455.1). NCBI lineage: Bacteria > Bacillati > Actinomycetota > Coriobacteriia > Coriobacteriales > Coriobacteriaceae > Collinsella > Collinsella sp. SGI.180. The sequence continues at coordinate 13,102 of NZ_JBNPLL010000011.1, read as the reverse complement.
CCGACAGTATCGCGACGGTGGCGAGGCCGCCTTGGTCGATAAGCCGCGGGGTCGTAAACCGCGCGTTAAAAAGGCGGAATAGCGAACGGGATGGTGCGTCCGCAGGGGCGCATTTTTCTTGCCGCGCCAACTTTTTGGACCGCCGCGAGTCTATCGGGACATCCTTCAAAGTGGTCAATAAACCGCGCGCAGTGGCCCGTGCGCCCGCCGCTACGATAGGGGGAGCGTCGCCTCTCTGCTCCAAAGCGGACATGCCCTTACCCCATACGCCTAAAACCCCCAGTTGACCGAAAACCGGCCGCCTGAACCCCCAATTTGAGCTATAACGTTAAATAATTGCAGCGTTTTTGCATGGGGGAGTGATGGTATGACGCTACTGTATTTCCTTACCCTGTTTCCGCTGGTACCGGCGATGGGCATGCTGCTCGCGCGCAGTGACCGAGCCCGCGATGCGGTAGGGCTTGTAGGCTCCGGCATTATTATGGCGGTGACCGTTGTAGTTGCCGTCTTATTTTTTGGCACGGGTCCGCAGGGCTTTGAGGTTGCCCCCGGCACCTCGCATGTGCTCTCGATCATCAGCTCCGTCATCGACGTAATTCTGTGCGCCGTCATCCTGTACAACGCGTTCAAATATAGGAACGCGTTTACCGGCGTGCTCGGCGTGGTGCAGCTGGTGGGTTCGGTTGCCTTCGCTGCCATGACGCTGCCCACGGCCGAGGTCGTCACCGCCACGCCGCTCTACCTGGACTATATGAGCGTGATCATGGTGCTCGCCGTTGGCATTGTCGGCAGCCTGATCTGCGTGTATGCCCTGGGCTACATGAGGGACTTCCAGGCGAACGATGAGCACGAGGCCGCGCTGCGTGGGCAGACCGCGCCCGACCGACGCCCGCAGTTCCTGGCGCTTATGTTCCTGTTCCTTTCGGCCATGTTCGTCATCGTGACGAGCGACAACCTGGAGTGGCTGTTCTGCGGCTGGGAAATCACCACCGTGTGCTCGTTTCTTATGATTGGCTATACGCGCACGCCCGAGGCCATCAAAAACGCCTTTACCCAGATCATCCTCAACATGCTGGGCGGCATCGCGTTTTTGGCGGGCCTTATGTTCCTGCACGTCAACGGCGTACCGCTGACCATCTCGGGCATGATCAAGCTTTCCGGCGCCGGAACCGCGCAATCCGCGCTGCTGGTGCTGCCGGTCGTCTTGCTGTCGATCGCCGCGCTTACCAAGGCCGCACAGATGCCGTTCCACACCTGGCTGCTCGGCGCCATGGTCGCCCCCACGCCCACGAGCGCCCTGCTGCACTCGTCCACCATGGTCAAGGCCGGCGTGTTTTTGATGGTCAAGCTGAGCCCGCTGTACGCCACCTATCCCGTGACCGGCTTTATGGTCACGAGCGTGGGCGCCATCACGTTTTTGCTCGCCGCCCTCATGGCCGTCTCGCAGAGCAATGCCAAGCGTGTGCTCGCGTACTCCACCATTTCCAACCTGGGCCTCATCAGTGCCTGCCTGGGTGTCGGCGCGCCCGAGGCCGTGTGGGCCGCCATCTTCTTGATCTTGTTCCATACGGTGGCAAAGTCGCTGCTGTTCCTGTGCGTGGGCACGGCCGAGCATCATATCGGCAGCCGCAATATCGAGGACATGGACGGCATGTTCAGTCGCATGCCGCACCTGACGCGCCTGATGATGCTGGGCATCATGGGCATGTTCGTGGCGCCGTTTGGCATGCTCGTGTCTAAGTGGGGCGCCCTGGTGGCGTTTGCGCAGACCGGCAATGTGCTCATGATCATGGTGCTGGCCTTTGGCTCGGCCGCGACGTTCTTCTTCTGGGGCAAGTGGCTCGCCAAGCTCTCGGGCGTGGATTCTACGGCCGAAAACGTGGAGGGCAATGTCCATAAGACCGAATGGATAGCGCTCAACACTATCGCCGCGCTGCTGATTCTGTGCTGTGTAGCGTTCCCGATTATCTCGAGCGGTCTGGTGTCGCCTTACTTGGCCATGGTGTTTGGCCGCGTGCCGTATGTTATTGGCAAGGATGCCATGTATCTAATGGTGGTTATCGTGGCTTTTATCGCCGTGGTGCTGCTGACTTCATTCCGCGTGAGCGACAAACCGCACGTAAACGTATATCTTTCGGGTGTGGGAACCGACAATTACCGTCATTTCCGCGGCTCGATGGGACACGAGGTGAAGGCCGAAAAGCGCAATTGGTACCTGGAGGACGCCCTTGGCGAGAATCGCATTGGCCCCGCGGGCAGCATCGTGTGCTGCAGCATCATCCTGTTCGCGCTGCTATGCTGCGTATGGATTGGTCCCGATACGCTCGCCGTGGGCGAGCCCTCGGTGCTGCGCGGCAAGTATTTCGAAGGCTCGGGCGTCGTGGGCATCTTTATAGGCACAGTGGCGTTTGCCCTGCTGGCGCCTTTGGTTGGTGGCCTGATCGACGGCATCGACCGCAAGCTGTCCGCCCGCATGCAGGGCCGCGTGGGACCGCGTCTGCTGCAACCGTTCTACGATGTAGCCAAGCTCCTGCGCAAAGCCCCTGCCAGCGTAAACACCGTGGACGATACCTACATGGCGTGCGCGCTCATCTTTACCGTGGTGGGCGGCGGCATCTTTGTGTCGGGTTCCAACACACTGTTATGCGCCTTTATGGTTACCCTCGCTGCGATCTTTGTGGTGCTGGCGTCCGCCTCGACGCAAAGCCCGTTTGCCCAGGTCGGAGCCGACCGCGAGCTGCTGCAGGTCATGAGTTACGAGCCCGCCGTTTTGCTGATGAGTGTGGGCCTGTACCTTGCCACCGACAGCTTCGATTCCATCGCCGTGACGGGGCAGTCGGCCCCCATCATCGTGTACAGCGCGCCCATCTTCCTCGCACTGCTCGCGGTTCTTACCATCAAACTGCGCAAGTCGCCGTTCGATCTTTCGTACTCGCATCACGCGCATCAGGAGATCGTCCAGGGCGTCGCCACCGAGATGAGCGGCGGCACGCTGGCCAAGATGACCCTTATGCACTGGTGCGAGACCGTGCTGTTTTTGATGTGGGTGGGCATGTTCTTTGTTTGGGACAACCCGGTGAGCTGGTTGGTCGCCCTGGTCGTTATGGTCATGACGTATTTTGTCGAGGTACTGATCGATAACACCTTCGCCCGTAGCACCTGGCGCAGCTGCTTTAAGCTCGGCTGGGGTGTGGCGCTGGTGTTTGGCCTGCTCAACCTTATGCCCATCCTCGTCGACGTGTTTATTTAGGAGGCGGCATCCATGGATCATAAAATGTCGCGCTCGCCGTGGGTTATTCATTACGACGGCTCGAGCTGCAACGGATGCGATATCGAGGTGCTGGCCTCGCTCACGCCGCTGTTCGATGCGGAGCGCTTTGGCGTAGTCAACACCGGCAACCCCAAACATGCGGACATCTTTTTGGTGACGGGGTCGGTCAACGCCCAGAACTTGCCCGTCGTGCGCCAGATCTACAACCAGATGCTCGAGCCCAAGTGCGTGGTGGCGTGCGGCATCTGCGCGTGCTCGGGCGGCGTGTTCCGCGATGCGTACAACGTGATCGGTGGCGTGGACCGCGCAATTCCCGTGGACGTGTACGCGCCCGGATGCGCCATTCGCCCCGAGACGGTGATCGACGCCATCGTGGAGGCGTGCGGCATCCTGGACCAGAAGGAGGCCGTGATGCGCGCCGGCGGCGACCCGCTTACCGTGGGCGGTGCCGCTACCTGGGATGGTGGTGTTGAGCTGGGCGAGGACGGATTTGTGGCCCCGGCTGAGGCCGGCGACGCGCCCGCCGCTGGCGACGCACCTGCTGGGACGCCCGCCGCGTCCGCCGCTGCAAGGGGGGCCGAGTAATGCAAAAGGCAATCTATACCACCGTCGAGCTCGATGCGCTGCTGTCGCATGTCCAGGCGCTCAAGGGTGCCGGTGCCCGCTTTGTGCAGATGCACGCCGAGCGCAATGTGGACGACGGCACGTATCGCTTGGTCTATACGTTCATCAACGTTCGTGCTGCCCAGGAGCAGATCGCGCAGGACGGCAGCTATGCGATTGAGAACCTGGTGGTTGAGGGCATCGACCAGTACCAGGAGATTCCGTCCATCAGCTCGTACTACCCTGCGGTGTTCCCGTTTGAAAATGAGGCACACGACCTGTTTGGGCTTGCCATTACCGACATGCAGATTGACTTTAAGGGCTTTTTCTACCAGGTCTCGACTGCCGAGCCCATGAGCGTCATCACGCCCGAGGTTAAGGCTGCGCGCGAGAAGGCCATGAAGGTCCGTGCCGCTGCCGAGGCCAAGGCGCGCAAGGCTGCGGCCGAGAAGGCCGCCGCTGCCGCGGCCGCTGCGGGGGAGGGCGCTGGCGATGCTGCGGGCGCTGCCGTCGCTCAGCCCGCTGCGGCTGCCGGCTCCGATGCTCAGCATGACGAGGCTGCCGCCAAGGCCGCGCTCAAGGCTGCCGAGATGGAGGCAAAGCTCGCCGCCATGGATCCCGAGAAAGCGGCCAAGGTTCGCGCGGCGCTTGCCGCCAAAGCCGCCCGCGATAAGCAAAAAAAGGAGGCGTAAGGTCCATGGCACATCGCTCCGTTATTCCGTTTGGCCCGCAGCACCCGGTGCTGCCCGAGCCGCTTCACCTGGACCTGGTGCTCGAGGACGACCGCGTTATCGAGGCAATTCCGCAGATCGGCTTTGTGCACCGCGGACTCGAGAAGCTCACCGAAAAGCGTGACATGCACCAGTTTGGCTACATCGCCGAGCGCATCTGCGGCATTTGCGCCGTGGGTCACAGCTGCGGCTATGCCAGCGCCTGCGAGCGCATGCTCGATATCGAGGTGCCCGGCCGCGTGCAGTATATCCGTACCATTTTGCACGAGCTTTCGCGCATTCACTCGCACCTGCTGTGGCTGGGCCTGCTCGCCGATGCCTTTGGCTTCGAGGCGCTGTTCTATCGTTCGTGGACCCTGCGCGAGCAGATTCTCAAGATCTTTGAGAGCACGTGTGGCGGTCGCGTGATTCTGTCGATTAACGAGATCGGCGGCCTTAAGCATGACATTGAGGACTCCGAGCTGGCGGGCATTGTCCAGACGCTCGATGCCATGCGCCCCGACTACGAGGCCCTGGTGCATACGTTTTTGGACGACAACAGCTGCGGCGAGCGCCTGCATGGCGTGGGCGTGATCAGCAAGAAAGACGCGCTGGACCTGTCGATGGTCGGTCCGTTTGGGCGCGCCTCGGGCGTGGACTACGACGTGCGCATGTTTGGCGACGGTGCCTATGCGGACCTGGCTGCGTTTGAGCCCATCGTTGCCACCGATGGCGACTGCTATGCCCGCTGCCAGGTGCGCTGTGCCGAGGTCACGCAGGCCATGGACATCATTAAGGAGCTTGTGGGCAAGATTCCGCACGACGGCATCGGCGGGCGCACCAAGCTTACGCCGGCCGATGGCGCACGCGGCGAGGTTGTGATTGAGCAACCGCGCGGCGAGGCGTACTACTATGTGCGCGGTAACGGCACCAAGAATTTGGACCGTTTCCGCGTGCGCACGCCGACGTCGCAAAACCTGGCGGGCCTGACGCATGCACTGCAGGGCGTGCTCATTGCCAACGTGCCCATGATTATCCTGACCATCGACCCCTGCATTAGTTGCACGGAAAGGTAGGCGCGGCATGAGTTTGATGACATTTGCCAAGACGGCCTTGGGCTCTATGGTCAAGCAGCCGGTCACGGTGTGCTATCCGCAGGAGGAGCTGGCGGCGCCCGAGCGCCTGCGCGGGCATATCGTCAACGATATGGACGTGTGCATCTGCTGCGGTATGTGCGCGCGTCGCTGCCCGGCGGGCGCGCTTGCGGTCGATCGCAAGGGTGGTACCTGGTCGATCGACCCGTACGCCTGCGTGGTGTGTGGCGAGTGCATCGAGAGCTGCCCCAAGCACTGCCTGACTATGGACACCGCCCGTACTCCGGTTGCGGCGAACAAGACTCCCACGGTAGAAACCAAGCCGGAGTAGCACTGGAATAGAGCTGGAATAGGGGCCGGTGGGGCAAAAATGCCCCGCCGGCCCCGCGCGTGAACGCGCGGCTAAGCCTCTGCGAACAAAAACTATGCCGGATTACGGGGCTGAATTGCGAATCCCCAACCATATCGAAAACCACGAAGATAAAACCGCAGGTAGACAGCTCGCTTTTTTCAAAAATAGAGGGTATGGATGAGGGCCCCGACTTTAGCTCCGTAATCTGGCATAGTTTTGAAATGCCACCATATCAGTAACAGCGCTTGATCTCCCGCGGACGAAGGAAAACGGATCATTTTGGCCTTGCGAGGGCTGCCGCGCGACCCGTCTGCCACGAAATGGGCCCATCTACTACGTTTAAGCCGCTACCCTCAACCATGCCAAAAAGCGCGAAAACGAAACCGCAGGTAGAACGCCTGCGGTTTTTCATGAAACGCGGTTGTGGTCAGGGGCATCGGGTTAAACATAGTAGATAGGCCAGTTTCGTGGCGAGCACCACCAATTGATCCCCCGAGGACGGAGGAAAACGGGTTCTTTTGCCCCGTCCATCTTGAGTCGCACCCGTTTTCCTGCGAAAACGCTCGTGTCTCAACTATGGTGAGACATTTGTCTCACGCTCAAAACCGAATCTGGAACGTGTGTCACCTGCTCAAATTGTGTCTCATTCCGTAACTTGAGGCTGATGCAAGGCCTGAGTCTGCGAGAAGGGAGACGCGATGGGTAAGTACACGAGGGGTCTCTTGGCGGTGATGCTGGCCGTAGTGCTGGTATTGCCGGCTGCGGCATTTGCCATGCTGCCCGAGGCCAACGCCAGGTCCAGCACCGGAATGGATGGACCGACAATGACCGGAAAGGTCGTCGATCCCGATACCAGCGGCCGCTGGGAAATCTGGGCGGCTGGCCATAGCGGCAATAAAGTATCGACCCAACACGTCGGCCGAATCTGGACCGACAAGACGGTCAAGGCAACCGAGAAAAACGAGGAGTCGGATTTTCTGACTACGCTTTCGGCCATGTCCTCGACGTCCAATTCAACCGTGACGGTTACTACGCCGCTCGACATCGTGATGGTGCTGGATGCCTCTGGCTCGATGGATGGTGAGATGGGCGGTGGAGATTCCACCAAGCGTATCGATGCACTGGAGAGCGCTGCCAGCAGCTTCATCGACACCATTGCCAAACAAAACGAGGGTATCGAGGGCGTGGATAGGCAGCATAAGGTTGCAATCGTTAAGTTCGCGGGCAAGAAGTCCGACAATATCGGCAACGGGACGTATCGTGACGGAGAACACACCTACAATTACACGCAGGTAATGAAAGGCCTGACCGATTGCTCCGGCGGCAACGTGAAAGCTCTTAAGGATAGGATTGCCCAGATTACACCCGCTGGTGCAACGCGCGCCGACAATGGCCTGCAGCTGGCAGAGGGCATCACTTCTGGTCGCGTGGACGCCAAGAAGATTGTTGTGTTCTTTACCGACGGCACGCCGACAAGCTTCAGCGAGTTCAATCCGGATGTCGCTAACGCTGCCGTAACGGCCGCCAAGAGCATGAAGGACAGCAAGGCTACCGTTTATACTATCGGCATCTTTGATGGCGCGGATCCCAAAGCCAGCGTCCAGGATTCGAAGACAAGCCAAGAGAACAAGTTCATGCAGGCCGTTTCGAGCAACTACCCCAATGCCACGAAATGGAATTCTCACGGAACGCGTGCGGAAAACTTCGACTACTACAAGTCGGCGACCAATGCCGAAGAGCTCAAGAAGGTCTTCGACGACATCTCGCAGGCCATCACATCGGAGGCGCCTTATCCGACCGAAATCCATAAGGGCTACGACGAGACCAAGTCCGGCTACATCACGTTTACCGACGAGCTGGGCGACTTTATGCAGGTTGATGGATTTACCGAAGTCGTCATTAACGGCACGCCGTTTACCAAGGCGAGCAAGACGGTCAATAAAGAAACCAATACCGACACCTACGAGTTCACCGGCAAGGCAAAAGACCTGCTCATTACCGTGCAGCGTGCCGGTGATGACAATCCCCAGAAGGGCGATATCGTAACGGTTAACATTCCTGCGTCGTTGATTCCGCTGAGTCACTTTAAGACCGTAGACGGCAAGCTTTCGGTCGACAACGTTAAGCCCATCCAGGTGAAGTATGCTTCGAGCGTGAAGAGTGTTGCGCTCGACAACCTATTTACGCCTGAGGAGGTCACGGGGCTCAAGGCTTACATCGAAAAGAATACGACCGTTGCCGACGATGGCACCAAGACCGTGAACTTCTACGCGAACAAGTGGGAGACCGGCGCGTTGGGCAATACGGTTGCGACCTTTGAGCCGGCCGACACCAACCGCTACTACTACTTCCAGAAACAGACCCCAATTTACACGGACAAGGACTGCACGCAGCCTGCAAAGAATTCGCTGGCAGATACCGGCACCTATTACTACAAGGATGAGTTTGAGGAGCAGGGCGAAAACGGCAAGGCCAAGCCCGCCTCTGCCGTCATCGAGTTTATCGGCGGCGACGCTGCGAAGTTTGACGGCGCTATTGTTTCTGACGAGGACGGCAGCCTTTCGTTTAGCGTGGGAACCGCGCGCCTAGCCTTTATCGACGAGCTCCACACCACCAAGGAGAGTGTGGGCGGCAACAACACTGGTACCGCGACCGACGTTCTTAACCCCAAGTGGAACAACGTGTCCGCCAAGGCGACCGCGACGCATGTCAATTCCTACCTGGGCAACAACGGCAAGATCAGCTTTAACGTGACGCCGACAACGGTGGATACCAAGGCCAGCTTTGGCCTGACCAAGGTGCTCGAGGGCCGCAGCTGGACGGATGCGGACGAGTTTAAGTTTGAACTCTCCGCAACGTCTGAGAATGACGCCCCGATGCCCGCACACGCGACCGCGACCGTGACCAATGACGACCTGGACGACAATGGCAAGGCAGCTATCGACTTCGGCGAGATCACCTGCAACAAGCCGGGCGAGTACACCTATGAGGTCCGCGAGGTCAAGGGCGGCGCCGGTGGCATCACCTACAGCGAGAACGTTGCCACGTTCAAGGTGACCGTGGCGGTTAAGGCCACGGGTGGGCTTAAGGCTGACGTTGAAAAGATCTCGGGCAAGACCGAGTTCAAGAACACCTATAGCGCCAAGACGGAAACCCCGCTGACTCTTGAGGCAACCAAGACGCTCACGGGGCGCCCGATGGCCGATGACGAATTTAAGTTTGCGCTGAGCTATGCGGGGCACGACGAGGTTCTGCTGGATGCAACCAACAAGAGTGGCAAGGTTGAGTTCGGGCCGCTGACGTACACGACCGAGTCGCTTGCCAAGCTGGTCGAGGAGGGCAAGGCGTCGGTTGATGCTAGCTCCGACAAGCCCACGTGGACCATTCGCTACATTGCTGCCGAGCAGACCGGAAAGCTGCCTGCGGGCGTGAGCGCCACCGTGTCGGCAATTGACGCATGTGTAACCGTTGTCGACAACGGTGATGGTACCCTGACGGCGACGGCTGTCTACGGCGATGCCGGCAACGAGTTTGTGAACACCTACACTGCCGCGCCTGTCGAGGCATCGCTTGTGGGCAAGAAGAATCTGCAGGTTCCTGATGGCTTGACCCCGGCTGACATTGCCGGCAAGTTCACCTTTACCGTGACCGGTGAAGAGGGCGCACCCATGCCCGCGAACGCGAGCGTGACCAATGATGCCAAGGGCAAGGTCGACTTTGGCAAGATCACCTTTACGCTCGACGACCTTAACAAGGCTCTGGGCGAGAAGCCCGAGAAGCGCGAGCACACCTTTACCTACACCGTGACCGAGTCCGGTGAGGTCGCTGGCGTGACCAACGACGCCGAGACTTCGCGTACGGTTTCCTTCACCGTGACTGATGACGGCGAGGGTACTCTGAGGGTGTCCCGCAAGCCGGACGGCGATGCGGCATTTACGTTCACCAATACCTATAGCGTGACGCCCGTCGAGAAAAGCGTCACCGACCAGATCACCGCGACCAAGGTCCTGGACGGCCGCGGCCTCAAGGCTGGCGAGTTTAGATTCGAGCTCGTCGAGGGCGAGGGCGAGGACGCCAAGGTCGTCGCCACCGGCACCAACAATGCCGAAGGCAAGATCACGATGAACGCCGTGAAGTACGACAAGTCCGGCAAGCACACCTACACACTGCGCGAGGTCAACGGCGGAACCACCAGCAAGGGCGTCACGTACAGCGGCGCCAAGTACACCGTTGAGACCACCATCACTGACAACGGCGACGGTACCCTCAAGGCCGAGCATGTCCTGAAGGACGACGTCAAGGCTGCAACTTTCGAGAACGCTTACAGCGTGACCCCGCTCGACACAGAGCTCGACTTTGGCCTGAGCAAGGCCATCGACGGTCGCGACTGGACGGATGCAGACAAGTTCAGCTTTACCATCACGGCCCCCGAGGGCACCCCACTGCCCGACCCGGCAACCGTAACCGTGACCAAGCAGGATGCTGACAACGAAGGCATCGCCGCCATCAAGTTCGGCAAGATCCACTACACGGCTGCCGGAACCTACAAGTACGAGATCCGCGAGAACGCGGGCAGCGCGGCCGGTATGACGTATGACGCGCATGTCGCAACCGCCGAAGTGACCGTGACCGAGAACGGCGACGGCACCCTGACCGCCAACGTCACCACGGAAAACGGAAGCTTTACCAACACGTACCGCACTGAGCTCAACTACACCGCGGCCGGCGGCCTCAAGCTCAGCAAGACCCTCTCCGGACGTCCCATGACCGAGGGTCAGTTCACCTTTACCGTGACGCCTGCCGACGAGGCTTCGGCCATCGCGCTCGGCCTGCACGAGGGCGCCAACGTGTACAAGTCCCCTGCAACGGCAGAGGCAACGGTTGGCCTGATCGACATCCTGGCTGGCCATGAGGTCAAGTTTACGCAGGCTGACGCGGGCAAGACCTTTACATACACCGTTGCCGAGAAGAACGATGGCCAGCCCGGTTACACCTACGACGAGGCCGTGCGCACCGTGACGATCGCTATCGCCGACGATGGCGCTGGTACGCTCACCGCTACGACGATCGTTTCCGGCGGACCCGAGGGCACGCATGCGACGGTCCACAAGAGCGGCGAGAACAAGGTCGAGAGCGCCGTGGTCCCGTTCGCCAACAGCTACCACGCATCGACCGATAACCCGGGCACCGCTGCTCAGGTTGTCGCAACCAAGACCCTGACCGGTCGTCCGATGGCCGACGGCGAGTTCTGCTTCGGTATTGCCTATGCAGGTGAGACGGAAGCCATCAACGGCACTACGGCGTGGAACGTTAACGGCCAGGTGAGCTTTGGCACGCTGCATTACACGACCGAGATGCTTGCCGACCTGGTAAACGCCAAACGCGCCATCCGCACCGACGCGGATGCCAAGCTTGCGTGGACTATCAACTACACGGCGTTTGAGTACACGTCCCCGCTCGCAGCAAAGGGTATTACTGCCGCGAAGTCGAGCTTTAGCTTTAAGGTCATCGTCGTCGACAACGGCGACGGCACTCTGACGGCGAAGCCTGACTACGGTGGCACCGAGCCCGTGTTCGAGAACGTCTATGGCGCCGAGGCCGTCGATGCCGCACTTGCCGGCGCCAAGAAGCTCCAGGCTGCCGAGGGCCTGACCCCGGCCGATATCACGGGTAAGTTCACCTTTACCGTGACCGCCGATGAGGCGGGCGCCCCGATGCCCGAGCGCACGGCCGCAACCAACGACGCGGCCGGCAACGTGGACTTTGGCAAGATCCACTTTACGCTCGAGGACCTCAACCGCGCCTTGGGCGTGACGGATGATGCGACCGATAAGGCCGAGGCAGACGAAGCTGACGAAGCCGAGGCCGACGAGGCAGAGGCTGAAGAGGCCGACGTCGACGCTGATGCCAATGCCGACGAGTCCGGCGGCGAGTCCGAGCCCGCAGCCCCCACCGCCCCGCGCTCGCACACCTTTACCTACACGGTGACCGAGTCCGGTAGCGCCCCTGGCGTGACCAACGACGCCAACGCCATGCGTAAGGTTTCCTACACCGTGACTGACGACGGTGACGGACATCTGAAGGTCGTGCGCGAGGGTGACGACGGCGCTGCCTTCACGTTCACCAACACCTACAGCGTGACGCCTACCGATTCTGTGGTGACCGATCAGGTCAAGACGGTCAAGCGTCTGACCGGACGCGACCTTGCAGCAGGCGAGTTCACGTTTGAGCTGCTCGAGGACGGCGTGGTTGTCGCGACCGGCACCAACGACGCCAATGGCACCGTCGCGCTGAGCCCGATCCGCTACGAGGCACCTGGCGCGCACACGTACATGCTGCGCGAGGCTTGCCCCAACGCGCTCGGCCTGTACAAGGGCGTCACCTATGACGGCACGACCTACACCGTCGTGACCACCGTCTCCGACAACGGCGACGGCACGCTGACCGCGACGCACAAGCTCGAGGGAACTACTGAGTCGGCTGGCTTTACCAACAAGTATCATGCCATGCCCACGCAGGTCTCCATCGGTGCCATCAAGGTGCTCGAGGGACGCGAGCTCAAGAAGGACGAGTTTAGCTTTAAGCTCGTTGGCGAGGACATTGAGTCTACGGTCACCAACGATGCCGACGGCAAGATCAACTTCGACAAGTTCGAGTACGACGAGCCCGGTACGTACGTCTACACCATCAGCGAGGTCAAGGGCGACGAGGCCGGTATGACCTATGACAAGTCCGTCTTTACCGCGACCGTCAACGTGGCCGATGACGGCGAGGGCAACCTCAAGGCGAATGTCGCCTTTACCAAGGGCGACAAGAGCGTCGAGGGCATCGTGTTCAACAACACGTACAAGAAGCCCGAGACGCCCGTGCCGACGCCCGATCCCGGCACGCCCAAGACCGTGACGAACATCGTCAAGACGGTCAAGGGTTTCCTGCCCACCACGGGTGACCAGCAGACCGCCGCACTGCTCATGGCGTCTGTTATCGCCATGGCCGGCGTCGGAGCCCTGGTCTGGGGTATCCGTAAACGCTAGACACGCTGGCGGCGCCCGGGGCCAAAAGGCCCCGGGCG
>NZ_JBNPLL010000010.1:0-63941 GCF_050313455.1 Collinsella sp. SGI.180 | reverse complement strand
GAGCAAATAACGTTTGTGTAATCGGGCCTCGCTCCTATATGGAACGGGGCCTCGCTTGGGTTGGAGAGTAATTATGAGCTATCCCCAGCTTGCCGTCATGAATATCAGCCATCGTTATTTTGACCTTGAGGAATTCTTTTCTTCGGCAGCGGCCTCGGGCTACACGTGTTGCGAGCTTTGGACCGGGGCGATGCATCTGTATGTCGATTGCCATGGATACGATTCGCTCGAGCAGGTGCAGGAGCTGTCACAGCGGTATGGGATTCGGATTGTGGGGCTTTGTCCCGAACAGAACAACCCCAAGCCGTGGAATATCGCGGCGCGCGGGAATGAGGCACGTGCCCGCACGCTCGCGTACTTTAAGAACGTTGTGGATATCGCGGCGGAACTTGGAGCCGAGCAGGTCATGGTCTCGAGCGGCTGGGCATTTTTGAACGAGCCGATCGAGGACGCGTGGGGTCGAAGTGCCTCGATGCTGCGTGCGATTGCCGAGCATGCGGGAGAGCGCGGCGTGCGACTGGTGCTCGAGGCCCTACAGCCGGTTGAGTCGATGATCGTGAACTCGGCGGCCGACACGAAGCGCATGATCGAGGCGGTTGATCATCCGGCACTTAAGGCGTGTCTGGATATAGGCGCTATGGCGGTGGCGGGGGATACCATCGACGATTATTTCGATCTGCTTGGCGATGATGTCGCCCACGTGCATTTTGTCGATGTTGCGGCAGATGGCACGACGCATCTTGCCTGGGGTGACGGCGACCGCGATATGCGCGCCGACCTGGATAGGCTGGTGGCGCGCGGCTATCGCGGAGTTGTTTCGGCCGAGACCTATGACTGGCGCTATTTTGCCGACCCCGCAGCTGCCGATGCGCAGGTAATGGCAGAGTATCGTCGTGCGATTGGCGCCTAGGTGGGGTTGGGTTGCGGCAATCTGCCCTATGTTTCCAAATGAATACGGTGTGAGCGGCTACGACGGATTTTCCCCGCAAACACTCTAGTATGCTAAAGTACCCAGAAGACCGGCGGAGCTATGCCGGTCTTCTGCTCTATATGAAACACAGCATGAGGAGGCTCACCAGATGACGGCCACACCGTGGGGATTCCGGGACATATTGCCCGAGGAGGCTCAGGCGCGCGAGGAGATCGCATGTACGGTGAAGGGCTGCTTTAGGGAGCATCATTACCTGCCGGTCGAGACGCCACTGCTCGAGGACAAGGGCTCACTCGAGGAGGGCGGCCGCATTGCGGACACGCCGTTTAAGCTCTTTGACGATGATGGTCGCCTGCTGGTGGTCCGTCCCGACAACACGCTGCCGATCGTGCGCCTGGTTTCGACCCGCATGCGTGCGGCCGATTTGCCCCTGCGCCTTCGCTACGAGGCGCCGGTGGTTCGCGAGTGCCAGCGCAATGCCGGTGGCTCGCGTCAGTTTACGCAGCTGGGCTTTGAGCTTATCGGTGCGGGCGATACCGCGGGCGATGTAGAGATTGTTTCGCTGGTGGCCGAGGCCGTGCGTAAGCTGGCGCTTCCCGATGCTCGTATTATCGCAGGTAGCGTGCGTCCTTTTAAGGAGCTGCTCGCGGCGTGCGAGGATCGCGAGCTGGCAGCCGAGGCCCTGCGCTGCGTGCATGCCAACGACTTTGTGGGCCTCGATGCCCGCGTGGCTGCCAGCACCGAGTCTGATGCCGTCAAGGCCGCCATTAGCGAACTGCCGCGCCTGCACGGTGGTGCCGAGGTGCTCGACCGCGTGGACGCGCTGCTGGAGGCCGCCGGTATCGCCGCGCCGCCGACGCGCGAGCTGCGTGCCCTGGTCGAGGGTTTGGCTCCCGAGGACGCCCAGGTGCTGTCGTTCGATTTCTCCATCATGAACTCTTTCGATTACTACACGGGCCTGGTCTTTAAGGCCTATGCCGGCGGCTTGCCCGATCCGGTCGGTTCGGGCGGACGCTACGACTCCATCTTTACCGGTGCATTTGGCGACGGCATCGAGGTGCCGGCGGCGGGCTTCGCCTTTTCGCTCGAGCGCCTGGAGGCCGCGCGTACCTCGGCAGAGGACACCGCTTCCGACGGCGATCACGCCGCGGGCCGTGGCGCCGAGGGTCCGCTGCGCATTGCCGTGCCCAAGGGCTCGCTTAAGGCAGACACGCTCGACGTGCTCGAGGCCGCGGGCCTGGACGTCTCTGAGTTGCGTGACCCCGGCCGTCACCTGATTGTGCGCGGTCGCGACACGCGTGCCGGTGAGGGCACGGTTGGCGATATCGAGTTTGTTATCGTGCGACCCAGCGATGCGCCCGCCTTTGTGGGCTGCGGTGGCGCCGATTGCGGCATCTGCGGCTGGGATTCGCTCATCGAGGCCGACCTCAACCTGCTGCAGCTGGTCGATTTGGGCTACGGCCTGTGCACCTTTATCGAGGCAGAGCCCGCGTGGCGCGCCGGCCAGGCCGAGCGCAACTATGCCCGCCGCGGTTCGCTTCGCGTGGCAACCAAGTATCCGCGCATCGCGAGTGCCTGGTATGCCGAGCGCGGTGTGAACGCCGATATCGTCTCGCTGCACGGCAACATCGAGCTGGGCCCCATCGTCGGCATGACCGACCGTATCGTGGATATTACCGCCACGGGTGCCACGCTGCGCGACAACGATTTGGTCATCACCGGCCGCATTATGGACTGCACGGCGCGCTTTTTTGTCAACCCGGGTGCCGCTCGCTTGGATCCGCGCGTACGCAATCTGGCAGATCGCTTGGCGGCGGCCGTTAAGGACAAGCATTTTGAGCCCGTTGCGGGCTCGGCACAATAGCGCGAGCACGCACGGGCGCCCCAACGTCTGGGCTGCGGGCCGATGGGCGCCGCCGCCCGGCCTCTCGTTTTTCGAACACAACCTCGACCGATAGGGGATACCGATATGAAGACTATCAAGCTTGCTCCCGGTGAGCGTCTCGTTACCAACCAGCTCAACCGTAAGGGCGTGCTGCCGCAAAACATCGTCGACGCCGCCCGCGATATCGTGGCCAACGTGCGCGCCAACGGCGATGCCGCGGTGCGCGACTACTGTCAGCGTTTTGATGGTGTTGAGCTGCAGAGCTTCCGTCTGCCGCAAGAGCAGATCGATGCCGCGCTCGAGGGCCTCGATCCGGCCTTTGTCGCGGCGCTCGAGAAGGCTGCGCGCCAGATTCGCGAGTTCCACCAGCGCGAGGTCGAGCAGAGCTGGTTTACCACGCGTGCAGATGGCACCATGCTCGGCGTTAAGGTGACCCCGCTTGCGGCAGCCGGCATCTACGTGCCGGGCGGTCGCGCGCAGTATCCCTCCACGGTGCTCATGAATGCCATTCCCGCCAAGGTGGCCGGCGTTGAGCGCGTGGTCATGGTGACCCCGCCGCAAAAAGATGGCCTGATCAGCCCCTACACGCTCGCCGCGGCAAAGCTCGGCGGCGTGGACGAGATCTATATGGTGGGCGGCGCCCAGGCCGTGGCCGCGCTGGCGTACGGTACCGAGACCATTCCTCGCGTCGACAAAATCACCGGTCCGGGCAACGCCTTTGTTGCCGCGGCCAAGCAGATTGTCTCGGGCGACGTGGGCATCGACATGGTCGCCGGTCCCTCCGAGGTCTGCGTGCTGGCAGATGCCACGGCCAAACCCATGGTGGTCGCGGCCGACCTGATGGCCCAGGCCGAGCACGATCCGCTAGCAGCCTGCTATCTGGTGACCTGCGACGAGCAGTTTGCGCGCGAGGTCGAGGCGGGTATCGACATTTTAGTGGCACAGTCCCCGCGCGCCGAGATCACGCGCGCCTCGCTCGACAACGAGGGCACCATCGTGGTGGCCGCCGATATGGCTGCTGCCGTCGAGGCGGTGAACACCGTGGCGCCCGAGCACCTGGAGCTGCACTGCAAGGATGCGATGGGCCTGCTCGGCGGCATTCGCAACGCCGGCGCCATCTTTGTGGGCGCTTGGAGCTCCGAGCCGCTTGGCGATTATGTTGCCGGCCCCAACCACACGCTGCCGACCGGCGGCACGGCCATGTTCTCCAACCCGCTTTCGGTCGAAGAATTCGTCAAGCGCTCGAGCGTCATTTGCTATACGCCCGAGGGCCTGCTCTCGGACGCTCCCGCGACGCAGCGCCTGGCCGAGGCCGAGGGCCTGTGGGCACACGCGCTTTCCGCCGCACTGCGTCGCCGTGTGCTGGAGCAGGGCGAGGGTGCCGTGAGTGCTGAGTCTCTGGCCGCGGCCGACCTGACCAAGGTCGCCTGGCCGGGCGACGCCGTGGCGACGGTCGCCGAGGGTGTGGACCTAGCGGCAGCAAGCGCGGATGGCGCTGGCGCGACCGGCGAGGAGGCCTAATATGGCCGAGCTGACGTCTCGCATGAAGGAGCTCGTCCAGCCCTACTTGGCTGGCATTGAGCCCTACAATCCCAACTTTACGCCCACGCGCATCAACCTTTCGGCCAACGAGAACACCTATCCTGTGCCGGCTGGCGTGCGCGAGGCGGTCGACGCCGCCCTGGCTGCCACGCCGCTCAACCGCTACCCCGATCCCATGTCGAACGACCTGCGCGACGAGCTTGCCGCTTGGCATGGCGTGGCGCGCGAGAATATCTGCGTGGGCAACGGCGGCGACGAGCTGCTCTATAACTACCTGCTGGCGTTTGGCGGCGCGGGGCGGACCCTGCTCAACTGCCCGCCGTGTTTTAGCGAGTATGCGTTCTTTGCGTCGCTCTGCCAGACCGAGGTGCGCGACGTGTGGCGAGACCCCGCGACCTTTGAGCTCGACCAGGCTGCCGTGCTCGCGGCGGCGCCCGAGTGCAACCTGGCAATCGTGACCTCGCCCAATAACCCCACGGGCGACGTGGCACCGCTCGACTTTGTCGCGGCCCTGTGCGATGCGTGCCCCGGCGTGGTGATGGTCGACGAGGCCTACGTGGAGTTTGCCGATGATTCGTTTGGCGCGGCCACCACAGCGCAGGGACTTATCGCCGAGCATCCCAACCTGGTGATCCTGCATACGCTGTCCAAGGCGTTTGGCGCCGCCGGCACGCGTCTGGGCTATGTGATTGCGGCGCCCGAGGTCATCGACGTGTTTGCGGCGATTCGCCAGATCTATTCGGTCAACGTGCTGAGCCAGGCGGCGGCGCTTGCCTGCGTGCGCGCCCGCGATGCGTACGCGCCCGTGGTGGCACAGGTCGCATCCGAGCGCGAGCGCGAACTGTGTGCCCTGCGCGCAATGGCTGCCGGGGGTCTGCCCGTGGAGGCATGGCCGAGTGCGGCGAACTTTGTGCTCGTGCGCACGCCGCATGCTACGCGCGTGCGTGAGCGCCTGCGCGACGAGTATTCGATTTTGGTGCGCGACTTTAGCTACGCGCCGGGGCTTGCGGACTGTCTGCGCATTACCGTGGGCACCCCGCAGGAAAACGATGAGGTGCTGGCTGCGTTTGCCGCGCTGGTGAAGGAGGAGATGTAGATGAGCCGTTATGCCGAGGTGGTCCGCAAGACGGGGGAGACCGATATTGTTGTCAAACTCGACCTGGACGGATGCGGCGTGTGCGATATCTCGACCGGCGTGCCGTTTTTCGACCACATGCTCAACGCCTTTGGCCGCCATGGCCTGTTTGATTTGACGGTGCATGCAGTAGGCGACGTGGAGGTCGACGCGCACCATACCGTCGAGGACACGGGCATTGTGCTGGGTGAGGCGTTTTGCCAAGCGCTGGGCGACAAGGCGGGTATTACGCGCTTTGCAGACGCGGCGATTGCCATGGACGAGACGCTCGTGATGGCCGCCGTGGACATTTCGGGTCGCGGCCAGGCCTACTGCGAGCTGCCCGTGCCGACCGAACGTGTGGGCAGCTTCGATACCGAGCTGGCCGTCGAGTTCTTCTATGCCTTTGCGCGCGATGCCAAGCTCACGCTGCACGTGCGCGAGCTCGCAGGCGGCAACTCGCATCACATTATCGAGGCCGCCTTTAAGGCCGTGGGCCGCACGATGCGCCACGCCTGCGAGCTCGATCCCCGCGTGCAGGGCATCCCCAGCACCAAGGGCTCGCTGTAACCTGCCAAAAAGGGACAGGTTTATTTTGGCAGGTTTTATCTGCGGAAATGCTGTCTCATACGGTGGGTGAACGTTTAACCGACCAAAATAAACCTGTCCCTTTTTGGCAGGTTTTGAATGGGAAAAAGGAGGGTCGCGTGGGCGAACCGAAGATCGTGGTGGTCGACTACCACAAGGGCAACTTGTCGAGCGTCGTGCGCGGGCTTGTGCGCGCCGGTGCCGCCGCCTGCACGTCGGACGATCCGGAGCAGATCCGCCGCGCCGACGGCCTGGTCATCCCGGGCGTGGGTGCGTTCTATGACGCGATCGCCTTTATGCGCCAGAGCGGCGAGGCGGACGCGGTGCTCGACGCCGTTGCCGCCGGAACTCCGCTGCTCGGCATCTGCCTGGGCCTTCAGCTATTTTTTGAGCGCGGCAACGAGGGCGTGCCTGCGGACGAGGGCGCGGTCGCCGACGGCAGCGCCCCCGAGCAGGCTGGCGGTCCCTGGGTCGATGGCCTGGGCATTATGCGCGGTTCGTGCACGCGCTTGGAGTCGAGCCGCCTGAAGGTGCCGCACGTGGGCTGGGACCAGGTGCACATGACGCCCGCCGGTGCGGCCGATCCGCTGCTTGCCGGTTTTGCCGAGGGTGCCAACATGTACTTCACCCACAGCTACGCGGTGGCTGACGACGCCGATGCCGCCGATGTGCTGGCGTGCACACACTATACGCGGAGCTTCCCGTGCATCGTGCGCCATGGCAACGTGTGGGGCTGCCAGTTCCATCCCGAGAAATCCTCCGCGCTGGGTCAGCGCATCCTTAAGAACTTTGTGAGCATCGTCGAGGAGGTTGGCCGATGATCCTGTTTCCCGCAATCGATCTGATCGGCGGCAAGGTCGTGCGCCTGGAGCGCGGTGACCGCAGCCGCTGCAAGGTATATTCCGACGATCCCGTGGCCGTTGCCCGCTCGTTTGCCGAACAGGGCGCGAGCTGGGTGCACGTCGTCGACCTGTCCGCTGCCTTTGGCGAGGACGAGGGCGCACGCGCTGCCAACTCGGCGGCGATTAAGGCCATCTGCGGCGTCGACGGTCTGTCCGTGGACGTGGGCGGCGGCGTCCGCTCGCTTGCGCGCATCGACGAGTTGGCAGGCTACGGCGCATGCCGTATCGCGCTGGGCACCGTGCTGGTGACCGAGCCGGGTTTTGCCGAAGTGGCAGCCCAAGGCTTTGGCGAGTTGCTGGTGGCAGACATCGCCGCGCGCGACGGTCAGGTCAAGGTGAACGGCTGGCGCGACGGCGCAGGTGTGGCGCTCGACGATGCCGTGGCGCAGCTTTCCGAGCTGGGCTTTAAGCATCTGGTGTATACCGACATCGCGCGCGATGGCATGCAGACGGGTATCGATGTGGCGGCGTATCGCCATGTGGCCGAGGTCGCGGGCTTTCCCGTCGTGGCTTCGGGCGGCATCTCGACGCTCGACGACATCCGCGCACTGGCCGCGGTGGGTGAGGGCGCGATTGAAGGCGCCATTACCGGCCGTGCGCTCTACGAGGGCAACTTTACGCTGGCCCAGGCGTTGGCCGCCGCCCGAGGGGAGGAGTAGCCCATGCTTACCAAGCGCGTAATTCCCTGTCTGGACGTCAAGGACGGCCGCGTGGTCAAGGGAGTTAACTTTGTGAGCTTGCGCGATGCGGGCGATCCGGTGGAACTGGCCCGTGCCTACGACCGCGAGGGTGCAGACGAGGTCGTCTTCCTGGACATTACCGCGACGAGCGACAACCGCGCGACGACCATCGAGATGGCAGCGCACGCGGCCGAGGAGCTCGCCATTCCCTATACCGTGGGCGGCGGCTTTCGCGACCTGGCGGGCATGCGCACCATGGTTGCCGCCGGTGCCGACAAGGTGTCGCTCAACTCGGCGGCCGTGCGCGATCCGTCGCTGATTAGCCAGGCTGCCGCGGCGTTTGGCAGCCAGGCCGTGGTCGTGGCGATTGATGCCAAGCGTGTGGGCCTGCCCGGCGCATCCGGTGCCGACAAGTGGGAAGTCTTCACGGCGGGCGGTCGCAACGCCACGGGCATCGACGCGGTGGCGTGGGCCGAGGAGGCGGCTCGTCGCGGCGCCGGCGAGATCTTGCTCACCAGCATGGACCGCGACGGCACCAAGGCCGGCTTTGATTTGGCGCTCACCCGCGCCGTGGCCCGCGCGGTGCCAATCCCCGTCATCGCGAGCGGCGGCGTGGGCACGCTCGAGCATTTTGCCGAGGGCGTGATCGAGGGCGAGGCCGACGCCGTGCTGGCGGCGAGCGTCTTTCACTTTGGAACCTTCAGCATTCGCCAGGTGAAGGAGTATATGGCCTCTCAAGGCATCCCTGTCAGGTTGGACTTCTAGCGCTGCGGCTTGCCCAGGCACCCGACCTTCCGGCTCCAACCCTCCTCGCGTACTTAAGTACGCGTCGTCGGGCTTGTCGCTCGGAATCTCGGGCACCTGGACAACCCTCGCCGACCTGCGAAGTTTGAATTTGGGGAGAGAAATGGAAGAGATAACCGATCCTTCAAAGCTTGCGTACGACGCCCGCGGGCTGATTCCTTGTGTGGTTCAGCAGTATGACACCGGCGAGGTGCTCATGGTTGCCTGGATGAACGAGGAGTCGGTGGGGCTGACGCTCGAGACCGGCACCACGTGGTTTTGGAGCCGCAGTCGCCAGGAGCTCTGGAACAAGGGCGCGACGAGCGGCAACATGCAGGAGGTTCGCGAACTCTGGGCCGACTGCGATAGCGATACGCTGCTGGTCAAGGTCGACTCGCCGGGTCCGGCCTGCCATACCGGCAACCGTACCTGCTTCTTTAAGAAACTCGCGTAGGGCGGGCGCTCGACCAGGCGCTTGGCCGACCAGAAAGGATTGAACCATGGGTGTGCGTACCGCAAACGTTCAGGATGGAAATATCGGCGAGACGCTAACGGGGCTGGCCGAGGTGATTCACGGTCGTCGCGATGCGTCGCCGCAGGAAAGCTATACCGCTCGACTGCTGACCGATGTGGAGGATGAGCTGCTCAAGAAGCTTGCCGAGGAGGCGAGCGAGGTGATCATGGCCTGCAAGGATAACGACCATGATCACATTCGCTACGAGGCTGGTGACCTGGTCTACCACCTGCTCGTGACGCTTGAGCGCTACGGCATTACCCTCGACGAGCTGGCCGGCGAACTCAACGCCCGCCGCCACTAGTCGTTAAAGAACGTCCCCGATGACCATAGAAGTTGCGGTGGAATAGTTCTTGTTTGACGGTCTTAGGGCTATAAATAGGAGCTATTTCACCGCAACTTATGAAGGGATGGCTAGGCGAGGGGTGTGGACTCCCATTCGCCGGCGGGGTGGGGCATGTCGAAGGTTCGGTAGCCGCAGTCGTAGGCATGGGCTTGGGCCTCGCGGATATTCCAGCAAATATCACAGGCGCGGTGCGCATCCGAGCCAAAGGTAATGGGCGCCTCAGCATGGGCAAAGCAGCGCAAAAGGCCGGTCGCGGGATAGTAGTCGTCGAGCCCCTTGCGCGGTGCGGCGGTCGAGACCTCAACGCGGCGGCCCGTATCGTGCGCACACTCGGCCATCTGCTGCCAAAACGGTGCGGGGTCAAAATCGGGCGCAAAGCCTTCCTTCGAAAAGCGCATGACCAGGTCGGGGTGAGCCATCACATCAAAGTTGAGCGAGCTTTCGCAGGCGCGGCACCATTCATCGACGTAGCGCTCCCACACGCCGCGCACACCTAAGTTTTCCCAAACGTGCAGGTTGGTGTCGTCGTCGATCCAGCCGCAGCGTGAGTCGGGCGTATCGGGGCGCGCGACGCCCTCTGTCCCCGTCGTGCCCGCAGCGCCTGCCATGATATTGCCCGGGTTACCAATCCAATGCACGCTGCCCAGGCGTACGACGGCGCCCCGGGACCAGCGCTCAACCAAAGGCTCGCAGCCTTCGTACCAATCGCACTCAAAGCCATAGACAAGCTCGAGCTCCGGCGCAATCTGCGCGGCAAGCTTGCGGGCATCCTCAAAAGCCAGACGATGCGCCGGCAGGTCGCCCTCGACAACCTGCACCTCGCAGGTGGCATCCATGCTGGCAGGCAGGGTAAGGTGATCGGTCGAGACCATGGTGCGGCAACCGGCCGCAGCAGCGGCGCGGACGTTGTCTTCAAACGAGGCGTGTCCGTCCGAGAACGAGGTGTGAGTATGGCAATCGACCAGCGGGCAAGCAGGCATGGCGGCTCCTTTACGTCAAGCGAATCTGCTCCATTGTAACGGCGCGGCCCCCAGTGCGATGTACGCGCCGGGGGCCGAAATCGACTGGAAAGGACGGGCGGCGCATAAGGGCGGGCTCGCGACATCGGCCTTGCTTCGAATCATGTACCTCAGCCTCCAAAACCGACAAAAAATGACATGTTTGGAGGCTGATGTACATGTTTGGCCGAGGCGGTGGAGTGTCGGTTCTTGCAGACAAGGAAAATCGCGCTCATCGCGCGCCGCCACACTTGCGCCGCTCGCGATGTGCTAGCGTTTGGGTGAATAAAACGAGCCCGTGCGGAAAGGAGCCGGACCGTATGCAACGTGGAACTACATCTCCGCTGTCCCGCGAGACCGATGCGCCCGAAACCATCGTCAAGCTGGAGTGCGACATCGACGACGCGTCGCCCGAGGTGCTCGCCTACGCCGCCGACCGCCTGCGCGAGGCCGGCGCGCGCGAGGTGCACTGGCTGCCCCTCTATTGCAAGAAAGGCCGTCCTGGCTGGCAGTTGCAGGTAATCTGCACCCACGAGGATATCGAGCGCCTGCAGACGATCATCTTTTTGGAAACCACGACCAATGGCATTCGCCGCCAGGTTATGGAGCGCGTTTGCCTGCCGCGCTACTTTGAGCGCGTAACGACGCCGTGGGGCGAGGTGTCCGTCAAGGTGGCCACCTTGCCCGACGGCAGTGAGCGTGCGGCGCCCGAGTACGAAGACTGCGCCCGCCTTGCCCGTGAGCACAATGTGCCGCTCCAACGCGTGATGCAGGCGGCCCAGAGCGCGGCACTGTGATTTGAATAACGCGGCTGGTGGCGACATTCCGCGCCCGGCCACGTCAACCCCACCCCGAAAGGACCTCCATGAAATACCTCATCGCTTCTGACATCCACGGCTCGGCATATTGGACCGAGCGCCTCTGCGCCGCCATCGAAGCCGAGCAGCCCGACCGCATCGTCCTGCTGGGCGACCTGCTTTATCATGGTCCGCGCAACGACCTGCCGCGCGACTACGCTCCCAAGCGCGTGATTCCGCTGCTCAACGCCCTGGCCGACCGCATTATCGCGGTGCGCGGCAACTGCGACGCCGAGGTCGACCAGATGGTTCTCGACTTTCCCGTCATGGCCGACTACTCCGCACTGTTCGACGAGGTCGGCCGCGAGCTGTTCCTGACGCACGGCCACGTCTTTGGCGCCGGCATGCACAACAGCGTCGACCACGCGCCCGCGCTGCCCGAGGGCTCCGCGCTCGTCTACGGCCACACGCACGTCAAGGTCAACGAGGAAAGCACCGCGCACCCGGGTCTGTGGCTCTTCAATCCCGGCAGCGTGAGCATCCCCAAGGACGGCACGCACAGCTATGGTATCTACGAGGGCGGCGCGTTCCGCCATGTGATCATGGAGGAGGACTAACCATGGCCGAGCACATGGCTCAGCAAAATGCCGAAGGTTCGCGCGACCTGTCCACGCTGGTCGATGCATCGGCCGAGTTACAACATCTGGTACAGACTATCTGGCGCCTGCGTCAGCCCGACGGCTGCCCGTGGGACCGCGAGCAGACGCACCAGAGCATTGGCAAGAACATGATCGAGGAGGCCTACGAGGCGCTCGACTGCATCGAGGCGGATGACGCGGCCCATCTTCGCGAGGAGCTGGGCGATGTGCTCATGCAGGTCGTGCTGCATGCGCAGATCGCGGCGGACGCCGGCGAGTTTACGCTGGCCGACGTGGCGCGCGATATCGACGCCAAGCTCATTCGCCGCCATCCGCACGTATTTGGCGATGTGGATGCCGGCAGCTCCGACGAGGTGCTCAAGATTTGGGACGAGGTCAAACTTGCCGAGAAGGCCGCCAAGGACCAGGCCGTGGCGGCGGGCGATGCTGCGCCCGAGGGCCTGCTCGACGGCGTGCCCACGCATCTGCCGGCGCTGATGCAGGCTCAGAAGGTGTCGCGCAAGGCGGCTGCCGTGGGCTTTGAGTGGGATACGGTCCAGGACGTGTGGGACGAGGTCGCCGAGGAACGTGCCGAGTTTGAGGCCGAGGAACCCGGCTCGCCCGAGCGCGAGATGGAGTTTGGCGACCTGCTCTTTGCCCTGGTCAACGTTGCGCGCAAGGAGGGCATCGACGCCGAGAGCGCCCTTCGTGCCAGTACGGCAAAGTTCCGCCGCCGTTGGGCCGCAATGGAGCAGATGGCGGCCGATGCCCATGTTGATCTTGCCGAGCTTTCGACCCACGGGCTCAACGACCTGTGGGATGCCGCAAAGGCAGAGGAGTAGGACACGGTGTTGGTCGGCGGGGCGTAAGGGCGGCGCCCCGCCGACTTGCCCGTTGGCGACCACGCGCGCTCGAGTAATGGATTTGTCCTACGGCTCGTCCGGCTGGTCCGCCCGCGTGCTATAACTAAAGGACTTAGCGCAAACAAACCTCAACCGCACAAGGCGCACATGGATCAGATTTACGACAACAGGCACTATTCCGCCGGTTCGCGCGAACCGTCACCTCGCCGTGCGCATTCGGTGCAGCTTGGCGGGTCTGGTTATGCTGGCGCTGATCGCTCCAGGTATAGCTCGCCGGCGACTTCGCATCCCAATGCTCAGCCAAATAGTTCCTCGGACAGTCCGGTGTGCCCATCGCGTTCCAAGCATACGTCGCGCCCTTCGACCCAGGCGTCCGACAAGCCGCGCCGTCCCTCAAGCCGTCTTTCGGGCTCGGACTTTATGCACTACGCCAACGATAACGCGGTGGTCAAGGCAATCTATGATTTTACCCACGGTCCCCAGCGAGGGCTGTTTGTTGGCATTGTCGTCGCCCTGGCGCTCGTGAGCCTGTACTTCCCGGTGCGCGACCTGTATGTGGCAAAACGCTCGAGCGACATCTTGGCCAAGCAGGTCGAGATTCGCGAGCAATATAATGACGACCTGCAAAAAAGCGTCGACAAGCTGCTCTCGGAGGAGGGCATTAAGGACGCGGCGACCGAGGACCTGGGTCTGGTTATGCCCGGCGAGAAGAGGATTGAAGTGCAGGGCCTGGACGACGATTCCGATACCTCGTCGAGCCAGAAGTCGTCGAACGCCAAGAAGGCCAGCGAAGTTGCCAAGGAAATCGAAGAGGTCGGCAAGGACGCGCCGTGGTACATCCAGACGCTCGACATGCTGTTTGGATTTAACGGCGTCGAGGGCCAGGCAGTCGTGTCCAATGGCGAGTAGCGCCCGGAGGGGGGCCGCAATGACGAATTGCAAACGATATAAGGTGGCGGCGATTGACCTGGGAACGGTGTCGTCGCGACTGGTGCTGGCCCAGGTCGAGGACGGGGCGATCGTGGAATCGTCCAAGCATACCGAGATTACCGACTTGGGCGAGGGCGTGGACGCAACGGGGCGCTTTTGCGAGGCGGCCGTTGGGCGCGTGCTCGCTGCGTGCCGAATGTTTGTGGACGAGGCCCGTGCCTTTGGGGCCGCGTGCATCTGCACCACGTGCACGAGCGCCGCGCGCGATGCGTCCAATGCCGCGCTGCTGCTGGACGGCCTGCGCGAGCTGGGGCTCGAGCCGCAGGTGATTCCGGGCGAGGTCGAGGCGCGCCTGACGTTTTTTGGCGTGGCGCACGACTTTGCCGGCGAGCGCATCATTGTTACCGATTCGGGTGGCGGATCCACGGAGCTCGCGACGGGCGTCTATGCGCCGGAGCGTGGGATCTTTGCGCTGGAGGGAACGCGCTCGCTGGACATCGGCTGTCGCCGCGTGACGGAGCGGTTTTTCTCGGCGCTGCCGCCAACGGGCAGCGAGCTTGCCGCCGCTGGCGCGTGGGCAAACGAGCAGTTTGCAGGCTACTTTAAGAGCTTGCCTGTCGACTTTGAGCGAGCCGAGCGCCTGGTCGCGGTGGGTGGCACCGTCACCACGCTCGTTGCGCTCGTTCACGAGCTGGAGCCGTATGATTCGAGTTTTGTGCACCTGCGCGAGCTTTCGCTGGACCAGGTTTCGGCCGCTATCGAGCGCATGTCCTCTCTGGATGTCGCGGGCATCGCCGCGTTGCCAGGCGTGCAACCCAAGCGCGCGGGCGTGATCCTGGCTGGTGCTGTGGTGATTCGCGAGCTCATGCGAGCCGGCGGCTACGACGCGCTCACTGTAAGCGAGAACAGCCTGCTCGCCGGAATGGCCGCCACCATCAACGAGGTTCTCGACGGCGCGACCCCCACCATCGCCTGGACCCCCAGCCTCAGCGTCCTTTAACCATCCCCTCATAAGTTGCGGTGAAATAGTTCCTAAATGGGCTGATAAACTGCCAAAACAGGAACTATTCCACCGCAACTTAGAGGCTTGACGGTATCCAAAAGAAGCGAGCCCGCATTCCAAAGGGACACGGGCTCGTAAACAATACGTGGTAGGGGCGGTGGGACTCGAACCCACAATCCTTGCGGCGAGAGATTTTAAGTCTCCTGCGTATGCCAATTCCGCCACGCCCCCGTAAGACTAGAAGTCTAGCACAAGCCGTCCGTTACGCGTTGACGGCCATCGAGTGTTGGCCCGACTTCTCGAGGAACTCTTGGAACTTTGCCTCGTCGCCCTTGTTTTGGTACTGCAGGGCCAGCAGGTACTCCAGTCGGCAGCGCTTGACCGGGTCGTTGCCGACATCCTCGAGCATGCGCTCCAGCTCGGGAATGTCGTTGTGGCGCTTGAGGATCATCGTGTCGTACATTAGCTGGCATTCGTGCGCGACTGCCTCGGCCTGGCCACCCTCAAAGCCCTTGATCTCGTGCAGCAGCTCCTTGGACTTTTTGCGGTCCTCCTGGCCAACGTAGTAGTTAAAGGCCTTGATCACCAGATCGACGCGCTGCATCTTGGGCAGGTTGAGCCCCAGCAGCAGGTCAAACATCTCGTCGGCGCGCTCGTGGTCCTCGCGCAGCAGATAGGAGTTCAGGCGCAGGTAGTCGCGGTTGTAGCGCGGGTACAGCATGCTGGTGAGTTTGCCGTCGAGCAAACGATCGAACTCGTCCCACTGTTTGGCGGCCATGAGCCGCTGCAGGCGTTTAAACGTGGTGCGTTTTTTGATGCTAAAGAGCAGCGACACGGCGATACAGATGACAACGACGACGGTCCAGAGTGTGCGGGAATCGGGCATATTGAGCTCCTCGGTCGCTCGTAAAACAAGCGGTATGACAAAACGTACTAGATGTATTATACGCAGCGTGCAAGCAAACTGGCACAAAAGTGCATCGAGGCCGAGCGCCATCGCTCGCTGCGGTACACTTACCTAAAGTAAACCATGAAGGGAGACATTACCTATGAAGAAGATCGTTTTGGCTTGCGGTGCTGGCGCTGCTACTTCCACGCTCGTTGCCCAGAAGGTCGCCACCATGCTCGACGCCAACGGTTACGCCGGCAAGTATGAGATCGTGCAGTGCGCCATTTCCGAGGCCAAAGACGCTTGCGACGAGGGCGCCGACCTGCTGATCGCCACCACCGTTGCCCCCGAGGGCCTCACCTGCCCGTACGTGAGCGGCGTGCCCTTTATGACCGGCATGAACCGCGTCGCTGCCGAGAAGGCCGTTCTCGACGTCATGGCTCAGTAGACGCTGTCTGTATGAACGAGCAGAACGCCAACCCGGTCGAGCTCTTTGGCATGCGCGTTGCCCATGTGGGCATTAACGCCACCGACCCGGCAGACGCCCTGGAGATCGCGGAGCTGTTCTCGACGATGATGGGCCTGCCCGTCAGCGAGACCCCGATTTCGTACTTTAACGACTCGCTGGTCGAGATCATGAAGCAGAACGGTCGTGGCGCCAAGGGCCACATAGGCTTTGCCGTCAACGACATCGATGCTGCCGAGAAGTGGTTTGCCGAGCACGGGCTCGAGGTCAACGAGGAGTCGCGCGTGCTGCTGCCCGACGGCGGCACCAAGCTTGTGTACTTTAAGCGCGAGTTCGCCGGCTTCGCCGTGCACCTGTGTCGCGAGTAGCGCGCAAGCTGCTATAACGAAAAAAAGGGATAGGGCCGCATGGCCCTATCCCTTTTTTGCCGAGGGGGCGACCTTTTGAGGGGACATGAAATCGGGGTCTAATACTTTTCCCGAGAAGTGAACGAGCAGAATTGGACTCCCGAAGCATCGACACTTTGAGGGTACCGTTTCCTGCGGTTTTGATGCTGGAATCCTGCGACTTTCCCGTCGAAAAATGTGGATGCTTCAGGGGTCCAAATACGCTCGTTCACTTCTCGGGAAAAGTATTAGACCTCGATTCACGAGGGGGCTTCCTACCGTGGCAGGCGAATCGTAAAGCGGCTACCGACGCCCTCGACCGAGGTCACGCCAATGGCGCCGCCATGGCTATCGACAATCCACTTAGCAATGGCAAGCCCCAGGCCCGAGCCCTGCGCGCCGGCATCGCGTGCGTTGTCGGCGCGGTAGAACCGTTCAAACGCGTGAGCTGCGGACTCCTGGTTCATACCGATACCCTCGTCCTCAACACTTATGTCGATCGCGCCCGTGCCCGTATCGGGAGTTATGGCAAACGTGACGGTCGTTCCCGCGTTCGAATACTTGGCGGCGTTCTGCACGATCACGCGCAGAGCCTGCTTCACAAGCGCCACGTCGACAGGTGCGTCGCAGCGCGGATCGTTGGCAAATGCAGCGTCAAAAGCCAGCCGATACGTGTGCGCGGCGTCGATCATCTGCGATTCCTCGCACACCTCGCCGACCAGTGCGGCCAGGTTGGTATGCGCACGCCGCAGGACCGTGCGCCCGGCATCGCCGCGTGCCAAAAACAGCAGCTGCTCCACGAGCTCCTGCATATGCTCGCTTTCGGCCTTGAGGGACGCGATGGATTCCGCCAGCACGTCCGGGTCGTCTTTGCCCCAGCGGTCGAGCATGTTTACGTAGCCCTGAATCACCGCGATGGGCGTGCGCAGCTCGTGGCTTGCATCGTTGACAAAGCGCATCTGCTGCAGCTTGGCCTCTTGCATCTGGCGCAGCAGCCGGTTGAGCGCGACCTCGATGCTTGCCAGGTCGGCGTCGCCGGTGGTGACGCTCGGCGAGTCGACACTCGCGCGCTCGATGGCCTGCTCCAGTGTTTCCATCTTGCCGCCGGAGAGTTGCATGCGACCGAGTTCGTCCACGCGCAGGGCCAAGTCGTTGAGCGGCGCCATGGTGCGACGCACGTGCCTCGCGCCGCCGAGCATGTTGAGCACGCTGATGACCTGCCAACCCACAACGACAAAGTAGAGAGGCCATAGCGCGACGAGGTCCTGCGCGAGGGGGAAAGTCTTGGTGGTAGCAAGTTCGACGGTATAGGTGAGCGTTGTCAGGTCCCAGTCGCGCGCGGGCTTCAGCGACATGCCGTGAACGGCGGCGCTGGGGATCCATCCTGCGGTAAACGCGCCTTCGGGCAGCGTCTGGTTGTATCCATAGACGAGGATCGCCGCCGCAATCACCATCAGCAGCAGATCGAGCCAGACGTAGCTCATCAGGCGGCGCCATATATAGCTCCAGTTGATGGCGCGGGCGATGGAGGTGACACGCTTGGCCTCGGCGTTACGCACGGCAGACATAGCCCACCCCGCGCACGGTCTGGATGATGCGGGCGCCGCCGGCGTCCTCGATCTTGGCACGCAGGTGCGCGATGTGCACGTCGACGTTGTTGGTGTCGCCCACGTATTCGTAGCCCAGCGCCTCGTGCGCGATGCGCTCGCGTGTGAGCACGGTTTCGGCATGTGTCATAAGCAGGGCGAGAACGTCGAACTCGCGGGCCGTGAGCGCGATGGGCGAGCCGCCGACCGTGACTTCGCGGCGGTCGGGGTCGAGCACGACCGAACCCACGGTGAGCGCGGCGGGGGAGGGCGCGACGGAAGCCTTGGTCGACTCGCTGACCGGGGGCACCGCAGCGGCGTCGCCGCCCGCGCCGCCCGCCATGCCCGCCCCAGCGCCGGCGCCGCCAACGCCCGAAGCCGTCCGCACGGCCTCCGCGCGCTTCAGCGCCACGCGAATCCGTGCGAACAGCTCCTCAATCGCAAACGGCTTGGTCAGGTAATCGTCGGCACCGGCATCGAGGCCGGCCACCTTGTCCATCACGGCATCGCGCGCGGTGACCATAATCACCGGCACATCCTTGTGCTTGCGGACACGTCGCAGGACCTCCATGCCGTTGAGCTGTGGCAACAGCACATCGAGTAGAATCAGATCGTAGTCGCGCTCCAGCGCCAAGTCCACGGCGGTGCGGCCGTCGGCGGCGTGCTCCACCTGGTAGCCCTCGTGCTCCAGCTCGAGCGTCACAAAGCGGGCGATTTTCTCCTCGTCCTCTACGATCAGGATCCGTGCCATGCGTGTCCCCGTCTGCGATTACTTGTCGTCGTTCAGGTTTTGCTTGATGTCGTCCGCGGCGTCGGCGGCGTGATTCATAAGGTTGTTGATGCTGCCGGGCACGTCGCCGTCGCTATCGATGCGGTAGCGCATGCCAAAGAACAGGCCAATCAGCATGAGCCATATCGTGGCGCCCCAGGCAAACAGGGCGACGATGGGGATCAGGATGGGGATGTTGAGGATGATGGCGTCGCGGCGCGTGGCGATAAACTTGGTGTCCAGGCTCAGGCGGAAGAGCTTTTTGAGGTACTCCCACACGCTGTCCATCTTCTTGGAAAAGTCAGTCTTTTCGCTCGACTTCTCGTAGGCTGCCTGCGCGGCGACCATCTCGGCCGAGGGTTCATCGACCGGCTCGGATTCGGTGGCGGCGTGCGCCGATGTGGTCTGGGTCTTGCCTTGCGATTCGAGCCAAATGATGGCGTCCAAAACGTTGCCGTCGGCGGCGTCGAGCGCGGCCTTGGCATCGGTGTAGCTCACGTTGCACTTGGTGCGGATGGTTTCAACTTTTTCGAGGTCGTCCATGACCTGTCCTTTCGTTCGATGGGCGCGACGCCGGGCGATCTGCCCGGGCGCGAGCGTTGCGTTCAGCGGTCTGCGTTGCGCGGCGCCGCCCCGCCCTTGGTCGAACTTTATAGTGCAGGTTATAGATTAAGCGATTCTTGAGCCAAGATTAATGTTGGATGAGTTTTTGGGTGCTGTGGGGAAGGAAGAGGTGCCCTTCTGGGTAGCTAGCAGCGAGGTCTAATACTTTTCCGAGAAGTGAACGAGCTAAAACGGACCCCCGAAGCATCGACACTTTAGAGGTGTCGTTTCCTGCGGTTTCGATGCTGAAATCCTGCGATTTTGCCGACGAAAAATGTGGATGCTTCAGGGGTCCAAAAACAGCCGTTCACTTCGCGGAAAAGTATTAGACCTCGATAGCGGGGGATGGGGTGCCGGTGCAAAACGGCGTCAAGGGTTGGTCGAGCAGGTGGTTTCTCCATTGATGTCCGCACGGCATGTGACACTTACCCTGCCGCCCTGCTCTGCCGCGGCGGCATGTACCCAAACAACGGCCCTCTAAGGAGTACGATATTGATGAGTGATAACACCAAGCATCTCGCAAAGAAGTGCGTCGAGGACGCGGGGCCGTGCCTCGCGCTGTGCGTGGTCGGCGCAGCGGTCGCGCTGTTGGCTGTTCTGGGACCATTCGACGTGCTCCGAAGTGCCGGTTCTCTGCGCGTTTGCATGGCCCTTGCCGGCGCTATGATGACCGGCGGCGTGCTCGATCTGATTTTTTGGGTGCTTGATCCGTTTGGATGGAAGAGCGAGGGGTAAGCCCTAAGGGATGGAAGGGCTGGAACGGTTGGCTTAGTGATCGTGCAGAATGTGGACTAGCTACTTACGGGGAAGCGGTGATCCGATGACGGTCTATGTGACGGGCGATATTCACGGCGGCGTCGACATGCAAAAGCTGCGCGACTGGGATCTTGGGGATAGTCTGACGAGCGACGACCATCTGATTGTCGCGGGCGACTTTGGCTTTCCGTGGGATTTCTCTGCCGAGGAGTGCGCCGACATCGCTTGGCTGGAATCGCGTCCCTATACCGTGCTGTTCGTCGACGGCAATCACGAGCGTTTCGATCACTGGGCGGAGCGTCCCATGGAGCTGTGGCACGGTGGGCTAACGCAACGCCTGTCGGATACCTCTCCCATACGGCGCCTGACGCGCGGCGAGGTTTTTGAGCTCGACGGCTCAACGATCTTTACCATGGGCGGCGCCACGAGCGTGGATAAGGAATACCGCATTCCCTATTCCAGCTGGTGGCCACAGGAGCTGCCGGACGAGCGCAACTTTGAGGAGGCGCGGACAAAGCTCGACAGCGTGGGCTGGAAGGTTGACTACGTGGTCACCCACACCTGCTCTACGCGCATGCTTTCGCCCACGCTCTATCCGGGGCCTGGCTGGAATTACCCCGCCGTTGATCGGCTTACGGCATTTTTCGATGAGCTGGAAGACCGCTTGGATTACAAGCGTTGGTACTACGGGCATTTTCATCGGGATGCCAACCCTGCCGAGCGCCATACCGTGCTCTACGACTGCATCGTTCGCTTGGGCGACGAACTCCAGCCCTGGGACGTTGCGTAGGGGTGAGGTATTTGGCTACTCGGCCGTTACAGTGATGTTCTCGCGGTGCGCGCGGATGACATTCCAGCTAAAGTGCTCGACCAATTGCTCGGCAGAGCGCGACGTGGTGTCCGGCGCGATGCCCGTTTGCCCGGCGAGCCATCCCAGCAGCGCCTCGGGCGTGCCAAAGCGTGCGCGTAGCTCGCCCAGGTCCAGATCGCGGTCGCGCTTGGAAAGGCGGCGGCCGTCTGGCGACACGAGCAGCGGAATGTGCGCGTAGTGCGGCGTGGGAAGTCCCAGCAGATGCTGCAGATAGATTTGGCGGGGCGTAGAGCCCAGCAGATCGCATCCGCGCACGACCTCGGTGACGCCCATGGCAGCGTCGTCGACCACCACGGCTAGCTGGTAGGCAAAAACGCCGTCGCTGCGGCGCACCAAAAAGTCGCCGCACTCGGTGGCGAGTGCCTCGCATTGGGCGCCGTACGTACGGTCCACGAATTCGATCACGTCGCCGGCGAGGTCATCGACGGTAGGCACGCGCAGACGCGTGGCCGGGGCGCGCAGAACGCTGCGGCGGGCGATCTCTTCGACAGAAAGGTTTCGACAGGCGCCGCGGTAGATGGGCGTGCCGTCGCTGGCATGCGGCGCGCTCGCGGCGTGGAGCTCGGCACGCGTACAAAAGCAGGGATAGGTGAGGTCGGCGTCATTCAGCCGGCGCAAGGCGCTCTCGTACAGGTCCAGACGATCGTGCTGGTAGTAGGGGCCTTCGTCCCATTCAAGCCCTAGCCAGGCCAGGTCGTCAATCAATTGAGCGGCAAGTTCCGGGCGCTTGCAGCGATCGTCCAGGTCCTCGATGCGCAACACGATGCTGCCGCCCTGGCTGCGGGCCGAAAGCCACGCACACAGGCAACTGAACACGTTGCCCAGGTGCATGCGGCCCGAGGGCGATGGGGCAAAGCGGCCCACGACGGGCGTGAGGGCGGGGGCGAGCTTGCTGTTGGACGCCGTCGACGTGGCCACGGCGTGTGTTGCTATGTTGCATGCGTTGATATCCATGCGGACGAGTATAGCGCGGGGTGAGGTGGGGGGCGTCGTCGATGCTCGCGAGTTGCCGAGGCTGCGTGTTGTGCGCGGCGGGCACCGACTCAACACCTCGATTACCGCCCCAAGCTCAGCCCCTTTAACCCCTCAAACAACAGAAACCCCGGCAGCTCTTCGCAACTGCCGGGGTTTCCGCGGAAAAGGGGGACATGATCCTCGAGCGAACGGCAAAGGGGCAAACCGGTTTCGCTCAACTGCTTTATGCCCCTCGGCTGGCGGCTCAATCAGCGCGTGCCGCGCCCACACAAAGCTGCTACACCTGTGACGGAGCTGTGAAGTGGTATCTATTGCTGGCGCGGGCCATGCCAAGGGTGTCCCTCATGACTAGTCATTTAAGAACGTCCCCAATGAATACCCAATGATTAGCTGCTGGCGGCAGGCATGACTTTCATCCCGTTTGGCGCTCCGGTCGCCTAGATGTTCGTCATGTGTACCCGCAAACGTGGGACAATGGCGCTGTTGGTTTTACAGACAAAGGATGTGCCTATGAACGCCCCCGTTGCCAATGCTTGTCGGCAGCGCTGCCTGCTTGCGCGATTTGCTTCCATTTGCGCACTCGTCGCGTGCGTGCTGCTGCTGTTGCCCGCCGTTGCACGTGCCGACGGGTATTCCATGACCCAAACCTATATCGGTGCCACGGTTGAGGCCGATGGATCGCTGACCGTTGTCGAGGGACGCCAGTTTGATTTCGACGACGACATCAACGGCGTGTATTGGGATATCAATACGGGCACCAACCAGCAGGGTGGTACGGCGGGTGTCGATGTGCTGAGCGTCGAGGAAGATGATGCCGCGTTTAACAGGGTTGACTATGCAAACAAAGGCGACAACGGCGTCTATACGGTTGAGCAGTCCGACGGCGGCGTAAAGATCAAGGTGTTCAGCCCCCACGAGAGCGGCGATAGCGCGATCTATTACGTGAGCTACACCATGACCGGTGCGGTTATGAAATGGTCCGATACCGCCGAGCTCTACTGGAAGTTTGTGGGCGACGGCTGGTCTGCGGACTCCGATGACGTCGAGATGGAAGTTTACTTCGCAAATGCCGCTGCCGGAACGGCGGCCGTCAAGGGCGATAACTTCCGTGCATGGGGCCACGGTCCGCTCACGGGCGACGTGTCGCTCGACGCGGACGAGCCCATGGTCACCTATACCATACCCTGCGTGCATCAGGGCGAATTCGCCGAGGCGCGCATCGCCTTCCCCAGCGATTGGGTGCCGCAGCTCGCCGCCTCGGGCAAGGAACGCATGTCGACAATTCTGAGCGAGGAGAAGGCGTGGGCCGAGGAGGCCAACGCCCGCCGCGCTCACGCCCGCATGATCGCCAATGCACTTGCCGTGGTTAGCGTTGTCGCGGCGGTGGCCTTTACCGGCACAATCGCCGTGCTCAAGTTGCGCAAGCGCAAGCCCAAACCGCTGTTCCAGGACGAATACTTCCGCGACGTGCCCTCGGCCGACCATCCCGCCGTGCTTTCGGCCCTCATGAGCTGGAACGAGGTGCCCGATCAGGCATATATCGCCACGCTCATGAAGCTCACCGACGATCGCGTGATCAAGTTAGAGGAGGCAATCGCGACCAAGGGCAAGAAGGGCCTGCTCCGTCGCGAAAAAGAGGAGCAGACGTATCGTGTGACGGTGAGCGATGCGGGCTGGAAGTCGGTCAAGGGCATTGACCGCATGGTGCTCAAGGTCTTCTTTGCCGGTGCTAAGCCCGACGAGAACGGCGATCGCTCGCGCACGTTTGACGAGCTGCAACACTATGTTAAGCAGCACGCTACGCCCGTGGGCGACAAGCTCAAGGACTATCAGAGCACCGTTAAGGGCAAACTGGCCGATAGCGAGTACGTTGCCTCGGACGGCATTGTCGCAATGGTGTTTTGCCTGGTTCTTGGTACTCTGATCGCCTTTGTTCCCGTGGGATCCATCTTCTTTACCGACGGCGCACAGGCGAACATTGTCGCCGCGGTTATCTCGGTGCCGATTGTGCTGGTGGGTATTGGCGTGGGCCTTACGTTCCGCCGCCTTACGCCGGAGGGCGCCGAGGTGGCGGCTCGCTGCAAGGCGCTCAAGCATTGGCTCGAGGACTTCACGCGTCTAAAGGAAGCCGTCCCCGGCGATCTGGTGCTGTGGAATAAACTTCTGGTGATGGGTGCGGCGCTGGGCGTTTCCAAGGAAGTTCTGCGTCAGCTTGCCGAGGCCGTGCCGCCCGAGGTGCGCGAGGCCGACGGCTTCTACGACAATTACCCCTGCTACTGGTGGTACTACCATCACTACGGAAACCAGTCTCCGCTCGATTCGTTCGATGGCGTGTATCACGAGAGCATCCGTGAGCTGGCTTCGAGTTCCGATAGCTCGAGCGGCGGCGGTGGTGGCTTCTCGGGCGGCGGGGGCGGCGGCGTCGGCGGAGGCGGCGGCGGAACGTTCTAGCGAGCGCAAATCATGGGATGGGTCTTCCCCGGCGGCTGTTGCCGGAAGATCCATCCCATTTTTATGCTCAGAAGCGATGCAGGCTTTCCCAAGGCGAGCTTTCGCGGAAACCGCATCCCGCTATTTAGGCGCAGAGCGGGATGGACTTTCCCGATGGGATGATTTCGGAAAGCGCATCCCACTCTGGGCCTCGATTCTGGGTCACAGTTTCCGCCAGACGTGCCATTCGGAAAGTGCATCCCAGAATATGCGCTCAAACCGGGATGCAGTTTCTCAAGAGGCTCTCTTCCGGAAACCACATCCCGCAATTTAGGCGAATTCTGGGATGCGCTTTCCCTGTGAGTTTTCGAGTGGGGCTGCTTGCTCCACGGACGGCACTTAGGGGCGTTCTTTTTATGCCGGCAGTTTAGGAACTTCCCCGGATGTCGGCACTTGGGGACACTCCCTTGACTACCGGGTTTAGGCTGTCAGGTCGAGTTCGTAGAGGAAGCTTTCGCGCGGCATGTCGTGGCGGCGCTCTTCGCGGTTGGCGCGGTGCGTGGCCGTGCGCTTAAAGCCGTGCAGCTCGTAGAACTTCCACGAGCAGTTGGAGTCGGTATACAGGTGCGCTCTCGACGCTCCGCGCGAGGACAGGTGCGAGACCGCGGCATCGAGCAGAACCGAGCCAACGCCCAGGCCGTGGACATCGCGATCCACGGCAAGCAACGTGACCTCGTTGTCATGCGGCAGCGGGCTGCTCTCGAGCAGGCGGTTGTTGGTCCGAATGGTGGCGCGCACAAACGAGAGATACTCGGCACAGGCATCGGGCTCCAGCTCACGCATCTGCGACAGCAATGCGCGTTCTGTATCCATCCAATGCTCCTTAACGGTGGCGCCGCTGCTTTGCCCCGCACGTGCGAGTGCAATGCCGCGCGCCTGGCCGTCGATTACGGCGACCTGCGAAAACGTCGATGATGAAAGGCAATAGGCGAGGTCGCACGCGGCCTCAAGGCGGTTGTACTCTTCGTTATCCGAATTGTTATGCCAAAGCTGCTGCAAGATCAGCGCGATGGCGTCGAAGTCTTCGGTATCAAACGGTCGGTAGAGAACCCGCGAGACCATAGTGCCTCTTTCTATTGCGGATGCATATCGAGCACAGTTCTACCATGCCATTGGCATCTAATTATGGTGCCCCTGTGTTCCATCAACTCACCGTGCCTAGTGGCGCTCCTGCAACCCCCGCTCGCAAGCTTTTTCTGCACATGCGCCCGTTACGGGGTGCATCGATGCGCTCGATGCGCTACATTGAATCAGTATTTTCAATGCCGCTGCGCGAGCGCTGCAGATCGACGTATCACCGACTCACAGAGCACGGCGGCGTACCAGACAGGAGGACTGCATGGGATCTGATGTGAAGATCGCACGCGCGTTGATCTCGGTTACCGATAAGACGGGCGTCGTCGATTTCGCACGGACGCTGGTTGACGACTTTGGCGTCGAGATCATCTCTACGGGCGGCACGGCTCGTGCCATCGAGGACGCGGGCGTTCCCGTAACCCCCATCGAGGAGTTCACGGGCTATCCCGAGATGATGGACGGCCGCGTCAAGACGCTGCACCCCAAGGTTCATGGTGCGCTGCTGGCTCGCCGCGATTCCGAGCAGCACATGCAGGAGGCAGCTCAGCACGGCATTAAGCTGATCGACCTGGTCGTCGTCAACCTGTACGAGTTCGAGAAGACCGTCGCCAACCCCGAGGTCACCTTCGCGGATGCCATCGAGCACATCGATATCGGTGGCCCCTCCATGCTTCGCTCTGCCGCCAAGAACGCCGCGAGCGTTGCCGTCATCTCCGACCCGGCCGACTATGATGCCGTCCTGGCCGAGATGCGCGAGACCGGTGGCTGCACCACGCTTTCCACCCGTCGTCGCCTGCAGGTGAAGGTCTACCAGACCACCGCCGCCTACGACACGGCTATCTCCCGTTGGCTTGCTGCCCAGGCAAGCGACGTGGCGGACACCTCTGCCAAACTCGAGGTCTCGCTGGAGAAGGTCGACGACCTGCGCTATGGCGAGAATCCTCAGCAGAAGGCTACGGTCTACCGCTTTGCCGATGGCTGCGAGAACTCCGCGAGCTCGCAGTTCCCGCTCGTGGGCTCCGAGCAGATTCAGGGCAAGCCGCTCAGCTACAACAACTATTTGGACGCCGATGCCGCTTGGAACCTGGTTCGCGAGTTCGACGAGCCTGCCTGCGTGATCCTCAAGCATCAGAACCCCTGCGGCTCCGCCGTTGCCGAGGACATCACGGCTGCCTACGACCGCGCCTTTGCCTGCGATCCCAAGAGCGCTTTCGGCGGCATCATCGCCTGCAACCGCGAGGTTCCCTTTGAGCTGGTTGAGCACTTTGCCGATCAGAACAAGCAGTTCGTCGAGGTCATCATCGCCCCGAGCTACACCGCCGAGGCGCTCGAGCGCATGGCCAAGCGCCCCAACCTGCGCGTGCTGGCTACCGGCGGCGTGGACCACGGCGCCAAGGTGGAGCTGCGCTCCATCGACGGCGGCATGCTGGTGCAGGAGGTCGACCACGTGATCGAGGATCCCGCGACCTTTACGTTCCCCACCGACCGCAAGCCCACCGATGCCGAGATGGCCGAGCTTGAGTTTGCCTGGAAGGTCTGCAAGGGCGTCAAGTCCAACGCCATCCTGGTCTCCAAGGGTAAGGCCGGCATTGGCATGGGCCCGGGCCAGCCCAACCGCGTTGACTCCGCACTGCTTGCCTGCGAGCGCGCCGAGGACTTCTGCGAGCGCGAGGGCGTGGAGAAGGGCGGCTTTGCCTGCGCAAGCGACGCGTTCTTCCCGTTCCGCGACAACGTCGACGTGCTTGCTGAGCACGGCGTGACCTGCATCATCCAGCCCGGCGGCTCCAAGCGCGACGACGAGAGCATCCAGGCCTGCAACGAGCATGGCATCGCAATGGTCTTCACGGGCGCCCGCCACTTCCGCCACTAATGATCGTTACGCGGTTTTACCAAACCGCGTAACTGCTCGACGCTGCGCCGGCCCCAAGCACCTCATCTCGCCGCTCAAACCGTCGCTCGCGTACAGAAGTACGCGTCGCTCCTCTTTTGCGGCGACCTGAGGCACTTGGGTCCGGCTCGCTGGCTTATGCTCCACCAGCGGTATTTGCTCGCCCCGAGCTAAAGCTATCTATTGCCGTCCGTGCCGGTTGGTGCGGGCGGCTTTTTTGGGTATAACGGTGCGGTGTATG
Source organism: Collinsella sp. SGI.180 (assembly GCF_050313455.1). Classification (NCBI taxonomy): domain Bacteria; kingdom Bacillati; phylum Actinomycetota; class Coriobacteriia; order Coriobacteriales; family Coriobacteriaceae; genus Collinsella; species Collinsella sp. SGI.180. Next base: position 36,430 of record NZ_JBNPLL010000010.1, on the reverse strand, counting down.
TTTTTGAGAAAGGTTGGATATGGCCGTTGTGGATGATGCCGAGCTGTTTGGCAATGCCGAGGACCAGCGTGCGTACGAGGACTTTTGCGCCAATCAGGAGGCGGTCGAGAAGTTTACGCTCGACAAGCCCGCGCTTGTCTGCCGTTGGCGCATGTCCAACAAAAAGGTGCCCATGCTCAACCGTCACATTCGTGCGCTGTCCGAGCGCCTGGTGCAGGGCGAGCCGCTCACCCATAATATGCTCAGCTGGGCCAAGCAGCACGTTGAGTGGTCGCTTGCCGAGGGCGATTACACCGCGCGCGACGGCGTGCTCATGCTGGTGATCGACGTTAACGGCAATGCCGCCATGACGGTGGGGGAGTACGAGCCGCTGGCCGATACTTCGGCCAAGGCGCTGCGTGCCCGCTCCGCCGAGGCCCGCTCCGAGGCCGACGAAACCGGCGTGGCGCCCGAGCTGCTCGCCGCCGTCAACAACGGCGAGCTGGTCTTTGTGGCACCGGCGGACGAGTGCCTGTGTGGCACGGCGACGCTTATCGAGCAGCTGGCCCAGACCAAGGGCATCCCGGTCACGCGCGTGGACATTCCCGCGCAGCTCAAGGGCGCGCTGTTCCTGGTGAGTGACGAGCACGGCGTGGTTCCTGCCGCCGAGACGGACGCCGCCGAGTCCGACGCCGCTACGGTTGCCTTCTTTGCCGAAGGCTACGAAAAGCTCCGTGCCCACCGCTAAATGATTTTCCTGGGACGGGGATTTAATAATCATTTGATCCTCGCTCCCGTTGCGAGCGAGGGGCGAGCCAAACGCTTTCGTTCGCGAACAGTTCTGTCACCTTGGTGCCTCGCGAGGCACGCACCTGCGGCTCCGCGGTCATAATGGGGCAAGACAACCAAGAGGGGAGCGGAATCCATGGCGCTGATCTATGTCGTTGAGGACGACGAGCGCATTCGTCGTGAGCTTGTCGACATCCTTGCCCGCGCCGGGTTTGAAATCGAGGCCTGCGAATCGTTTGAGCATGTCTCGCGCGATATCCTTGCCGCCGCGCCCGACCTGGTGTTGCTCGACCTCACGCTTCCCGTCAAGGACGGCCAACATATCTGCCACGAGGTTCGCCGCGAATCCGAGGTTCCTATCATCGTCCTCACGTCGCGCACGACCGAGATCGACGAGGTCATGGCCATGACGCTTGGCGCGGACGACTTTGTTCCCAAGCCTTACAGCGCCCGTGTGCTCGTGGCGCACATCAATGCGTTGCTGCGCCGCACCGCGGCGGCGGGCGATCGCAGCACGCTCGTCCACAAGGGGCTGGAGCTCGACCTCGCCCGCTCCATGGTCACCAATACGGCAACCGGCGACAGTACCGAGCTCACCAAAAACGAGCTGCGTATCCTCTCGCTGCTCTTGGGCCGCGCGGGCAAGATTGTCTCGCGCTCGGCTATCATGCAGGACCTGTGGGACTCCGACGCCTTCGTGGACGACAATACGCTCACCGTCAATATCAACCGCCTGCGCACCACGCTCGAAAAAATCGGCATCAAGGGGTATTTGACGACGCATCGCGGCCAAGGCTATTCGGTCTAGGGGCCGGTTATGTCGTTTGCCAAGTTCTTTAAAGATGCACTGCTTCCCATTGCCGTGTGGACCTGCGGCGTGCTGCTGAGCTGTTTTGTACTGACGGTCGCCGGCGCCCCGGCATCCATCGTGGTCGTGGCGGTCGGTGTGTCCTTTATCTTTGGCATGCTGGGCATCGTGATCGAGTACGTGCGCCGTCGTCGTTTTCTGTGCCAGCTGGAGCGCGCGGCAGAGGAGCTGGGGAGCCCCGCTTGGGTGCAGGAGATGGTGCAATGCCCGACCTATGCCGAGGGCGAGCTCGAATATGAGGTCTTGCGCCGGGTGGGCAAAGCCGCTTGCGACGAGGTGGCGGAAGGCCGGCGCCAGACCGATGACTACCGCGACTATATCGAGAGCTGGGTCCACGAGGCCAAGCTGCCCCTGGCGGCGGCTCATCTGATTTTAGAAAACCTGGACGGCAGCGAAGACGACCTGTCGCGCGTGGATGACCTGGGTCGCGAGCTGGCTCGCGTGGAGCGCTATATCGATCAGGCGCTGTACTATGCGCGCTCGGAAGTCGTAGAGCGCGACTACCTAATTCGCCGCTGGGGTCTCAAGAGCTTGGTGACGGGCGCGATTAAAGCCAACGCGCGCGAGCTCATTGCGGCGCACGTGGCTCCGGTGTGCGAGAACCTCGACTTTGAGGTGTTCACCGACGAGAAATGGCTCGAGTTTATTCTGGGCCAGCTCATTCAGAACAGCATTAAATATGCGCGTGAGGACGGCGCGAAGATTGTGTTTTCGGGTGCGTTGCTGGACGAGGGCCTGGCAAACGAGCGCATCGAGCTTACCGTCGCGGACAACGGCTGCGGCGTGAGCGCGGCTGACCTGCCGCGCGTGTTCGAGAAGGGCTTTACCGGCGATAACGGCCGCACCACCAAACGCGCAACGGGCATCGGCCTCTACCTGGTGGCGCGCCTGTGTTCCAAGATGGGCATCGACGTCACCGCGGCATCGGAGCCGGGCGAAGGTTTTGTCGTAACATTCGCTTTCTCGACCAACAAGTTTCAATACTTCGAGTAGTCGGGCCGTCTTGTGGTGCGGATGGCCATGTTCCCGAACGTGAACATAGCTATGAGGCTCTAAAAAATCACCCAAACAAAACGTGCCGCCCCGAACAAAACGTGCCGCCCCGTTTGGGGCGGCACGCCATTTTTTATCAGCCAACTCGTTGAAGTAAGGCTGCGAAGGCCGCGGGGCCGGGAGGGGTTTCCTAAGGGCACATCCCGCAGCCGCAACGCGGCGAGGACGTGTCCGTGGAAACCCCGCAGGCCCCGCGGCCGGTGGGAGCAACGCTACTTCACGACCAGAATGTCGCAGTCGGTGTTGCGCAGCAGGAATGTCGAAATCGAACCCAGGAGCGCATACTTGATCGAGGAAAGGCCACGAGCGCCGCAGAGCACCAGATCGGGCTTGACCACGTCGAGCATCTCGTCCTTGAGCGTCTCGCGAATACGGCCGGCGCGAATCATGACTTCGACCTCGGGAATGTTGGGATTAGCCTTGGCCTCTTCGAGCTGCTTGGCGATGGAGTTCTTAAAGGCCTCCTCCAGGCCGTTGACCAGATCGACCGGATAGGAACCGGCGCTCTCGAGCGCCGTGGAATCGATGACGTGACCGATGATCAGCTTGGCGCCATTGTTTGCGGCGACCTTGATAGCGCGTGTGAGCACAAAATCCTGCTGCTCAGTACCGTCGAGTGAAACAAATACCTTGGTATAGCCCTCGTTCATGGTTTCCTCCTTGGTCTATCGCACGGGCGCGGGGCTCGTGCATCGGACGACGTGTTGGCCGCCGGACACTTTAGCTTGTTGCAGTTATACCCAAGGATTTCGGTTTGACCGCTCGCAATTCTGTGAACGGGCGAGATTTTTGGTAAGGGTGGGCGCGGCCGCGGCCGAACGGTTGATAATGGGACATCGCCCGCAACCGTCCGCAGAACAACTATCGGCGGGTGACAAACGAGGGGGTCCCTTTGGATATCATCGAGCTTCTAAAATCTGCCTTCATGGGCCTGGTCGAGGGCATCACCGAATGGCTGCCCGTTTCGTCGACGGGCCACATGATCTTGGTGGACGAGTTCGTCAAGATGAATGTGAGCGAGACATTCTGGAATATGTTCCTGGTCGTGATTCAGCTTGGCGCCATTTTGGCCGTCTGCGTTCTGTTCTTCTACGACTTAAATCCGTTCTCGCCCAGCAAGGGCAAGGAGGGTCGTCGCGACACCTGGGTGCTGTGGGGCAAGATCGTGCTTGGCTGTATTCCCGCCGCGGCGATCGGTCTGCCGCTCAACGACTGGATGGAGGAGCATTTCTATAACGCTCCTGTCGTGGCGCTGGCGCTCATCGTGTACGGCGTGTTGTTTATCGTGATTGAGAACTGGCGTGCGAGTAAGCGCGAGAATGCCGCTCTTGCCGATTCGTTTGGTTCGCGTGCTGTGGTGGCGGGCGGGCGTCCCGCCGGTGCACACTTCGCGGCGCCTGCGGCGGATATTGCCGAAGACAATGACGATGACGAGGATTTGGATTTTGGATCCATCGCCACGCTCGAGGACCTGAGCTGGAAGACCGCATTGGGTATCGGTTGCTTCCAGGTGCTTTCGCTGATTCCGGGCACATCACGCTCCGGCTCTACCATCATCGGCGGCCTGCTGCTGGGCTGCACGCGCTCGGTGGCGTCCAAGTTCACGTTTTTCCTGGCCATTCCCGTTATGTTTGGCGCGAGCGCGCTCAAGCTGGTCAAGTACTTCGTTAAGGGCGGTACGTTTGGCACCAACGAGATTGCCATTCTGGGCGTGGGCTGCGTCGTGGCCTTTGTGGTTTCGCTTATTGCCATCAAGTGGCTCATGGGCTTCGTTCGCCGTCACGACTTTAAGTGCTTTGGCGTCTACCGCATTATTCTGGGCATCGTGGTGCTCGCGTACTTCTTTGTTCTGGAGCCTATGCTCGGCCTGTAACTTGGTTGACGCTGCGCGGCGGCCAGAGCGCGGCGCACGGAGTCGTGGTGTGATTTGCATCGGTGTCCGCGCGGCTCGGTATACTGGTACGGCTCAAACTATGGCGCCGCCCGCAGGCGCGCCGTCCGTCAGATGAGGAGTCGCCCATGACCCAGCCCTTGCCCTGGGAAAAGAACGCCGCGGTACCCGTGCCGCCCGCGCCGGAACCCGTGCCGCTCGATGCATACACCGCCCCCGCTGCGCCGGAGCCCGAGCTCGTTCCGCTCGACATCTACGACGCTCCCGCGCCGGCACCCAAGCTCGTCAAGCCGCTCGTCGACATCGACAGCCTTAATCCCGCCCAGCGCGAGGCCGTCCTGACCACCGAGGGCCCGTTGCTGGTCCTCGCCGGCGCAGGCTCGGGCAAGACCCGCGTCCTGACCTTCCGCATCGCGCATATGCTCGGCGACCTGGGTGTTAAGCCTTGGCAGGTTCTTGCCATCACGTTTACCAACAAAGCCGCGGCCGAGATGCGCGAGCGTCTGACGGCGCTCATTCCCAGCGGTACCCGCGGCATGTGGGTGTGCACCTTCCACGCCATGTGCGTGCGCATGCTGCGCGAGGACGCCGACCTGCTGGGTTATACCGGTCAGTTCACCATCTACGATGACGATGACTCAAAGCGCATGGTGCGTGACATTATGCAGGCGCTCGGCATCGAGCAAAAGCAGTTCCCCATCAACATGATTCGCAGCAAGATCAGTTCGGCCAAAAACGCCATGATCGGCCCCGAGGACATGCTCAAATCCGCCGATAGCCCCAACGACAAAAAGGCCGCGCAGGTCTACCTGGAGCTGGAGCGCCGCCTGCGCGCCGCCAACGCGATGGACTTCGACGATTTGCTCGTGCGCACACTCGAACTGCTGCGTACCCGCCCCGAGGTGCTCGACAAGTACCAGGAGCGCTTCCGCTACATTAGCGTCGACGAGTATCAGGACACCAACCACGTCCAGTACGAAATCGCCAACCTTCTGGCCGCCAAGTACCAAAACCTCATGGTTGTGGGCGACGATGACCAGTCCATTTACAGCTGGCGTGGCGCCGACATCACCAACATCTTGGACTTTGAGCAGGACTTTAAAAACTGCAAGACCGTTAAGCTCGAGCAGAACTACCGCTCTACGGGCCATATCCTAAACGCCGCCAACGCCGTGGTGCGCCACAACTCGCAGCGCAAGGACAAGCGCCTGTTTACGGCCGAGGGCGATGGCGAGAAGATCCAGGCCTTCCAGGCGAGCGACGAGCGCGACGAGGGCCGCTGGATTGCCGGCGAGATCGAGAAACTGCATGCCAAAGGCACGAGCTACGACGACATCGCCGTGTTTTATCGCACCAACGCCCAGTCGCGTATTCTCGAAGATATGTTTCTGCGCGCGGGCGTGCCCTACAAGATCGTGGGCGGCACTCGATTCTTCGACCGTGCCGAGATTCGCGACGTCATGGCCTACCTCAAGATGATCGTGAACCCGGCCGACGAGATGAGCGTCAAACGCGTCATCAACACACCGCGCCGCGGCATTGGCTCCACCTCAATCCAAAAGATCGAGCAGCTGGCACGCGACAACCGTTGCTCGTTCTTCCAGGCTTGCGAGATCGCGTGCGCCGAAACCGGCATGTTTAGCGCCAAGGTGCGCAACGGCCTGTCGAGCTTTGTCTCACTGGTGCGCGAGGGCCGCCGCATGGACGGCGAGCTCAAGGACGTTGTCGAGATGATCGTCGATAAGACGGGCCTGCTGCAGGCGTTTCGCGCCGAGGGCACCATGGAATCTGAGAGCCGCGCCGAGAACATCCAGGAATTTCTGGGCGTTGCGGCGGAATTTGAGGAGACGCACGAGGATATCGAGGGTACGCTCGAGAGCCTAGAAGAGCTGCGCGCAGCCGGTGTTGCCGATGTGCCTGCCGGCGCCGAGCCCGAGCCCGTCGTGGTGAGCGTGTCTGCGCCCGAACCGGGGCCATCTGTCCCGGCATCCTCGTTTGAGGCGCTCGTCGGCGCCCGTGACGCCGCGGGCTCCAATCCGCTCGATGGCTTGGCCGCTCCGGCGCTGTCTCCGCAGGATGCCCTGGCCGCCGCCATCGCAGGCAACGCGTATGCCGCGCCGACGGAGCTGTCGGCGGGTGCCGTGCATGCCGGCGAGATCGAGCGTACCTACGGTCCGCTCACCTGTAAGGCGCTGCCGGCACTCATGGAGTGGCTGGCCTTGCGCTCCGATTTGGATTCCCTGGCCGGCGAGACGCATGCCATTACCATGATGACCATCCACTCCGCCAAGGGCCTGGAGTTTCCGGCGGTGTTCGTGGCCGGCATGGAGGAGGGTATCTTTCCGCACGTGCACGACTTTGGCGGCAGCGATGATCCGGGCAAGCTCGAGGAGGAGCGTCGCCTGGCCTACGTCGCCATCACGCGTGCCCGCAAACGCCTGTTCTTGACCTATGCGGCCACGCGTCGCACCTACGGTTCGACCTCCGCCAACCCGCGTTCGCGCTTTCTCAACGAGATTCCGTTTGAGGATATCGAGTTTAGCGGTATCGGTTCTGCCGGTTTTGAGGGCACGGGCTGGGAGAAGCGCGGCGACCGTCGCGGCACCTTTGGCTCGGGCACGGGTTCGGATATGTATGGCGGCAAGGTGTTTGGTTCGCATACGCGCTCGACCGGCGGTTCCGGTTCGCGCGGCGGATCGAGCTTCGACGATTTCTTTGGCGGCAGCAGCTACGGGACCGAGCGCCATCGTGGGGTCTCGCCCGACGCCGGTCGCGTTGCCTCGACCTTTGGCTCGGGCGCACCGCGAGCCAAAAAGCCGTCGTCCAAGGTGTCCCCAACAGTGGAGCGCAAGGTCGATCGCGCCAGCGCGTCGCAGGACTTTGCCGCGGGCGATACCGTGAGTCATAAGACCTTTGGCACGGGTACCGTGATCTCGGTCGCTGGAGACATGATCGAGGTCCAATTCGAAAAGACCGGCCAGACCAAAAAGCTTATGAAAGGCTTTGCGCCGATCGTCAAGCTGAATGCCTAACTGCGAGGTTGACCGGGCGCGCCGGGGGCTTTGGTCGCCTGCTCGGACAGTCCTGCTCGCACGGAGAGCACATTAAGTGCTCTCCGGCTCGTGCGGAACTCGCGATCGACCAAAGCCCCCGGCGCGCCCTCTTCCTTGTGGCGTTTTGGCCTGCAGCTTGCGAACGTCGCTCTGCTCGTTCGCTTTTTGATCTGGAGAACCGGGTGGGCTGATATATAGATACGAGTAGGGGCTCTCCCGTACATGGACGGGAGAGCCCCTTGTTGCGTTTTGGTTGTTGGCGCGACCTAGAGGTGGCTGATAATCAGTTCCATCTTGCCTTCGAGGTCGATGGAGCTGACGGTGCTGGGTGCCAGCAGATGGCTTCCCTTGTGGACGGGGTCGCCGCAGACGGAGCCTTTGCCGTCGATGACCGACAGGCACATGAAGGGCCAGCGCTGCTCCAAGGTCTTGCTGCCGTCGACGCGTACGCGATCGACGGTGTAGCAGGAGTTAGACTCGAGCTCGGTTACGCCGTTCACCTCGGGCGCGGCCACCGTGCCGTCGGTCGGAGCCTGAGCATCAAAGTCGATGCAGTCGAGGCTCTGCTCAATGTGCAGCGGACGCAGCTTGCCGTCGGTGCCGGGACGGTCGTAGTCGTACAGGCGATATGTCACGTCGCTTGACTGCTGCGTCTCCAAAATGAGCGTGCCGGTCTTGATGGCGTGTACGGTACCGGAATCAATCTGGAAAAAGTCGCCCTTGTGGATCGGCAGCACGTTGAGCATGTCGTCCCAACGGCCCCCCTCGATCATCTGTGCGGCCTCGGCGCGGTCATGCGCGCGCTGGCCGACGATGATCGTGGCGCCGGGCTCGCAGTCCAGGACATACCAGCACTCGGTTTTGCCCAGGCTGCCGTTCTCGTGCTTGGCGGCGTACTCGTCGTTGGGATGAATCTGGATCGAAAGGTCGTCCTTGGCGTCCAGAATCTTAACGAGCAGCGGGAACTCCTTGCCCTCGCACCTGCCAAAGAGTTCGCGGTGCTCGGCCCACAGCCACGACAGCGTGTGGCCGGCATACGGGCCCTCCGCAATCTGGCAGTCGCCGTTGGGGTGGGCCGAGATGGCCCAACACTCACCGATGGGACCCTCGGGAATGTCGTAGCCAAATACGGTTTCGAGCTGGCGGCCGCCCCAGATCTTCTCGTGGAAGATCGGCGTCAGTTTAATCAAATCGGACATATTCATACCCCATTGTGTTGCGCGGGCGTTGCACAAACAGCTCAAAACGAGCGCCCGCATGACTACAAAAACCTATGCCAACGTTACGTTGTGCAACTCAAAGCGGTCGCCAACGTTGCGCGAGACCGAATACTCAAAGGCCGCGCCGCTGTCCAAAAAGCCAATCTGGTTGAGCTCGAGCAGGGGAGAGCCAGGTTTGGTGTCCAGGCGCTCGGCTTCTTCCTCGGTTGCTGCCACGGCGCGAATGATACGGTGGAAGCTCGAGATCTTCAGCCCACATTGCTCGCGGACAAAGCGGTAGACCGATCCGTACAGGTCCTTCTTTTTAAGGCCCGGAATCAGCTCGAGGGGCATGTAGGTGTACTCGATAACGATGGGCTTCTCATCGGCCTGACGCACGCGCACGATGTGATAGGCAAAGTCATCCTCGGCAATTCCCAGCTGGGCTGCGATGTCCGCTGGTGGATTAACAATCGAGAAATCATAGACCACCGAGGTCACCTTCTCCCCGCGGTGCTCATACGAAAAGCCCTGGGCACGGTCGTTTTTGCCCTGGAAAAACGCTTGGCCGGGAAGTCCCGCCGTGTCCTTAACGTAGGTACCCGATCCACGACGGCTGGTAACAAGACCTTCCTCGGTGATTTGCTCGATAGCTCGTTTGACGGTGATTTTGGAAACGCTATAGAGCTCGCAGAACTCAACGACGGTGGGAAGCTTGTCGCCTGGTTTAAGAGCGCCATCCTCAATACTTCGACGAATATCTGCAGCTATCGCCTCGTATTTGGGAATCATGGGACCTCCTTTCCAACTTTATTGAGTATAAAAGAAAGTATACTCAACACCTAAGTATCCCTATTGAGTCATTGAAAAGTTCGATAGATATATTACTAAAAGTCGCTTTGCGCTAAAAATAAAAGCGCTCTAAATAAATATACATTCGAATAATGTCGTGTTGAGAAATCTAATCGGTCCGAGGACGGGGCCGAACCGATTTAGCACCCAGCGAACCGAATCCTGTATCCTGCATTTCCCCAGATAAAACCTACCAAAACAAACCTGTCCCTTTTTGGTATGTTTTTGCCTTGGGAGCGGTACCATACAGACAATGTTTAAACGAGAAAGGCGGGCCCCTATGGAACCTAAGCAGTACTACATCGGCATCGACGTCGGCGGCACTTCGGTTAAGGAGGGCCTGTTCGATGGGGATGGCAACCTGCTTGCGAAGGTCAGCGTGCCCACGCCTCCCATCGTTGACGCTGCGGGCTTTGCCGCGGTGACCGAGGCTATCGACCAGGTGGTCGCCAAGGCACAGATTCCGCGCGCCTTTGTGGCGGGCATTGGCCTTGCTGTTCCGTGCCCCATTCCGGCAGCGGGCGATGCCAAGGTCAAGGCCAACATTGCCATTAACCTGCCCGAGTTGAAGATCGCCATTCAGGAGCACTGCCCCGATGCGGTCGTTAAGTACGAGAACGATGCCAACGCCGCTGCCATGGGCGAGGCTTGGCTCGGTTCTGCCAAGGACGTGCAGAATGTGGTGATGGTCACCATCGGTACCGGCGTGGGCGGCGGCGTTATCGTCAACGGCGATGTGGTGTCGGGTGTTGTGGGCGCCGGCGGCGAGATTGGCCATATGTGCCTGAATCCGGCTGAGGAGCGCACTTGCGGCTGCGGCGGCCATGGCCACCTGGAGCAGTATTCCAGCGCCACCGGCGTGGTGAGCAACTACCTTGCCGAGTGCAAGAAGGCGGGCGTCGAGCCCATCGAGCTCACCGGCCCCTCCGATTCCAAGGACGTGTTCCAAGCCTGCCGCGAGGGTGATAAGCTCGCGCTGGCCGCGGCCGATACCATGGCCGACTATCTCGGCCGCGCCCTGGCGCTTATTGCCAACGTGGTCGATCCCGAGATGTTCCTGATCGGCGGCGGCGCCTCCGCCTCGGCCGATGTCTACCTCGATAAGGTTCGCGAGTACTTCCAGCGCTACGCGCTTTCCGCCTCGCGCGAGACGCCCATTAAGGTTGCCTCGCTCGGAAACGACGCCGGCATCATCGGTTCTGCCTACGTAGCCCTGCGCGCTGCCGGCAAATAGCTGGTGCAAGGGGGCCAGGTTACTTTGCACCAACATGGTGCAAAAGGGACAGCCTTGGCCCCCATACCTGCCACAAAATATGCCGTGGCCCTTCCGTCCCCAAAGGCCAGCTGCCAGCGTGCTACCATAGCTACGTCTAAGTACACATACCAAGTGGAGGATACCCATGGCAAACGTTCTTGTCTTTGGTCACCAGAACCCCGATAACGACGCCATCATGAGCGCCGTCGTTCTGTCTCAGCTGCTCAACCAGGTTGAGTATGCCGGCAACACCTATGAGGTCTGCGCTCTTGGTCAGCTTCCGGCAGAGTCCGCCAAGCTGCTCGCAGACGCCGGCATTGCCGAGCCCCGCGTGATTGAGTCCGTCGAGGCCGGCCAGCTTGTCGTTCTCACCGACCATAACGAGTCCGCCCAGTCCGTCGCCGGCCTTAAGGACGCCACGGTCTTTGGCGTCGTTGACCATCACCGCATCGGCGACTTTGAGAGCGCCGGCCCGCTGCACTACATCTGCCTGCCCTGGGGTTCCAGCTGCACCATCGTCACTAAGCTCGCCGGCGTGCTCGGCGTTGAGCTTTCCGACGTTCAGGCCAAGCTGCTGCTCTCGGCCATGATGACCGACACGCTCATGCTCAAGAGCCCCACCACCACCGATGTCGACCGCGCCGTCGCCGCCAAGCTCGGCGAGCAGGTGGGCGTCGACCCGGTCAAGTTTGGCATGGAGGTCTTCCTCACCCGTCCGTCCGGCTCCTTCACCGCAGCCGAGATGGTCGGCAACGACATCAAGATGTTCGAGCCCGCCGGCAAGAAGCTGCTCATCGGCCAGTACGAGACCGTCGACAAGAGCCGTGCGCTCGGCATGATCGACGAGATCCGCGAGGCCATGCGCGCCTACGCCGCCGAGAAGGGTGCCGACGGCATCGTCCTGTGCATCACCGACATCATGGAGGAGGGCTCGCAGGTCCTGCTCGAGGGCGAGACCGAGGCCGCTCAGAAGGGCCTGGGCATTGCCGACGAGCACGACGGCGTCTGGATGCCGGGCGTCCTCTCCCGTAAGAAGCAGGTCGCTGCCCCCATCATGGCCGCCTGCTAGGTTTTGTAGCCTGCTACGACCGGACCGCGGACGCCCCGCGCTCCGGTCGTTTTTTGTGCGCGGGACCGCGTCCCCTATTGGACAGGGGCGCCCGTACCGTTGGGCAAATAATGTTCAACCTGTGGTTCCGCTTTTCGGCCACGCCTGCGTGCTTGTCGTGCAGGGTAGGCTAGATGCAAGCGTAATACGTTGGAGCGCGGTGCCGCCACTTGGGCGGGCCGTGCTTTTTTAAGACGGGAGCTTTCCCGTGAAAGGAGCCGCCCATGGCAGCAACTGAGCAGCTGTTCAACGTTCGTGAGCGCAAGCGCTTTGAACGTCATGACATCTGGGAGCGCATCGCCGAGAACGGCACGATTTCCGCCGCCGTCATGGTCATCGCCGCCATCGCCGCCGTTATCTGCGCCAACACCGATGTCTACGAGGCTATCCATCACTTTTTGGAGACCCCGCTGTATGTGGGTCTGGGCAACCTTACGGCTGGCCTCACCGTCGAGCTTTTCGTCAACGACTTTCTCATGGCGATCTTCTTTTTGTTGGTGGGCATTGAGCTTAAGTACGAGATGACGGTCGGCGAGCTCAAGAATCCGCGTCAGGCCATGCTTCCCATGCTGGCAGCCGTGGGCGGCGTCGTCGTTCCCGCCTGCATCTACCTGATCTTTAACCATGCCGGCGCCCGCAACGGTTGGGCCATCCCCATGGCAACCGATATTGCCTTTGCGCTGGGCGTGCTGTCGCTTTTGGGCAATCGCGTGCCCAACGGCGTGCGCGTGTTCTTCTCGACGCTCGCCATCGCCGACGACCTCATCTCCATTGCCGCCATCGCCATTTTCTACGGCCAGAGCCCCAGTCCGTTTTGGCTGGGTGCTGCTGCACTTGTGACCTGCGCACTTGTGTGGCTCAACAAGACTCAGCATTATCGCCTTGCCCCGTACTCGGTGCTTGGTCTGCTGCTGTGGTTTTGCATGTTTAAGAGCGGCGTGCACGCCACGCTTGCCGGTGTCATCCTGGCCTTCACCATCCCGGCCAAGTGCGGTGTTAAGCTCGATAGCCTTACCGATTGGCTAGGCGAGTACCTGCCGTTGCTCGACGACCGTTACGACGACGAGGCGCACATCCTGGGCCAGCACGACTTTACCCTTTCGACCACCAAGGTCGAGCGTGTCATGCACCGTGTGACCCCGCCGCTCATCCGCATGGAGCGCCTGATCTCCACGCCGGTCAACTTTGTGATCCTGCCGATCTTTGCGTTTGTCAACGCGCAGGTTCGCCTTGTGGGCGTGGACATGAGCGTGCTGCTTACCGACCCGGTGACCCTCGGCGTGTACTTTGGCATGCTGCTGGGTAAGCCGATCGGTATCTTTGGCGTGACGTTTGCCCTGGTCAAGCTTAAGGCTTGCGAGCTGCCTCATAACGTTAACTGGCATATGATCGCCGGCGTGGGCATTTTGGGTGGCATCGGCTTTACCATGTCGATCCTCATCAGCGGCCTCGCCTTCCCGACGGCCCAGTTCGAGGTTCTGGCCGCCAAGGCCGCCATTCTTGCCGGCTCTGTTACCGCGGCCGTGCTGGGCATGATCTACATGAGCGTGGTCTGCAAGCACCCTTCGCCCAAGGACGAGTAGGAGCGCGAAAACCGGGACCGGACATGCCCCGGATGCCCTCGTGTGAAAAAATGCCGTTTGTGAGCACTGTCACAAACGGCATTTCATTTATTTGCCATTTTTATTCCACGGTGCCGTAGACGGCGCCCCAGCCGTGGGCGGCAAGGGCCGAGTTAAGCTGGTCGCAAAGCGATTGGCGGTCGTAGTGGCCGGGCGGCAAAAGATTCACGATTTCCATGAGATCGGGCGCCAGGTCCAAGATCTCCGCCTGAACGATTAGATCCAGGCGGTCAATGGCCTTACGGTCATAAAACAAGCCGTCGACCAGACGCTGCAGGTCTCCGAACTCCTCGGCTTGAAAAGAGCCGTATTCCATACTGCCTCCTTGGATGTGCCATGCGGCTATACGGGTCATACGGTGGATATCGTAATTCATTGCGATGGACTTAATCTATCACGGCTTCATACCGTTGCGGCGGTAGCGGTCTATACTTAGACAAACTGCAACGTCCCGCTTTGCGAAAGGTCGCACCCATGCAGACGATCTACCAGAAGATGGAAACCACCGAACTCGATGCCGCCATCGAGGCTCTCAAAGCCGAGGTTGCCGAGGTCAAGGCCAAGGGCCTGGCGCTCGACATGGCGCGCGGCAAGCCGTCGCCCTCCCAGGTGGACATCTCGCGCCCCATGCTCGATATCCTCAATGCCGACGCCGATCTGCACGACGGTAACGTCGACTGCTCCAACTACGGCTGCTTTGAGGGCATCCCCTCGGCACGCAAGCTGGCGGGGGAGTTCCTGGGGTGCCCCGCCGATCAGACGCTCGTACTGGGTTCGTCGAGTCTTTTGATCGAGCACGATATCGCCGGTATGTTCTGGCGCTGCGGCTCGTGCGGCAGCGAGCCTTGGGAGGCTTATGAGGCCGCGCACGACGGTAAGAAGGTCAAGTTCCTGTGCCCGGTTCCCGGCTACGACCGTCATTTTGGCATCACCGCCGACCTGGGTATCGAGAACGTCCCCGTCGCGATGACCGGCAACGGCCCCGACATGGACGAGGTAGAGCGCCTGGTTGCCACCGACGACTCCATCAAGGGCATCTGGTGCGTGCCCAAGTATTCCAACCCCACGGGCATCACCTTTAGCGAGGACACCGTGCGCCGCTTGGTCGAGATGCCCACGGCCGCGCCCGATTTTCGCATCTTTTGGGACAACGCCTACTGCGTGCACGACCTGTACGACGAGACCGACGAGCTCGCCAACATCTTCGATCTTGCCCGCGCGGCGGGTACCGAGGACCGCGTGGTGGCATTCGCCTCGACGTCCAAGATCACCTTCCCGGGCGCGGGCATCGGCTTTATCGGTGCGAGTCCCGCGGTCATCGCGGAGTTCTCCAAGCGCCTGAAGGCCGGTCTTATCAGCGCCGACAAGCTCAACCAGCTACGCCACGTGCGCTTCCTTCCCACCATCGAGGCGGTCAAGGAGCACATGAAAAAGCATGCCGAGTTCTTGCGTCCGCGCTTTGAGGCCGTCGAGCGCAAGCTCACTGAGGGCCTGGGCGATACGGGTTGCGCTACTTGGACGCATCCCCGTGGCGGCTACTTTGTGAGCTTTGATGGCCCCGAGGGCTCGGCCCAAAAGGTCGCCGCGCTTTGCGCCGACCTGGGTGTCAAGCTCACGCCGGCAGGTGCCACCTGGCCTTATGGCAAGGATCCGCGCGACACCAACATCCGCATCGCGCCGAGTTATCCCACGGTCGAGGACCTGGAGGCCGCACTCGACGTGCTGGTGCTGGCCGTCAAGCTCGTCGCTGCCGAGCTTGCTCGTGCCGAGCGCGCCTAACGCGTAGGGCCCCGCAAATCCGCGTCCAGTACCATCCGCACTCTCGATACGCAAAGGAGCGTATACATGGATTTGGGTATTTCCACCAACCCCACGCCGGAGCTCTACACCATCAGGGTGACCGGTGAGATTGATATCTCTAACGCCGACAGCTTGCGTAACGCCATCGACTTGGCGCTCGAGCAGCCCACCGAGGCCGTTGAGCTCGACTTTGCCCAGGTGAGCTATATCGACTCGACAGGTATTGGCGTACTTGTGGGCGCCGCGCACCACGCAGCCGATCACGACAAGCGGTTTGGCTGCGTCAACGTGCAGCCCCCGGTGATGCGCGTGGTTCAGTTGCTGGGTGTCGACCAGGAGATTTCAATTACGGCGGCATAAGCCCTGCCCCAAAAAGGGCGTGCCGTTTGGTATATGTTTGTGATGCGCTCGGATGTTTTGACGTCCGGGCGCTATACTTGACCGAATGAATAGACGAGTTCCGGCCGAATGGCGCGGTGCGGGCTCGACTCACATCGAGCCTTGGAGGTATGTGTGTTTGGTATTGGAGAGGGTGAGCTCGCGATCATCGTGGTCTTCGGCTTTTTGCTGTTTGGCCCGGATAAGCTCCCGCAGATGGGCCGCACGATCGGCCGTGCCATCCGTCAGTTCCGCGAGACGCAGGAAAAGATGACGGCTGTTGTTCAGTCCGAGATTATCGATCCGGTAAGCGAGGCCGCTTCGGCTCCGGTCAAGCCCAAGAAGGCTGCCGTCGATGACGATTCCGATGCGGACGAGGATGCCGTCGAGACGGCCGCGCCCGCAAAGAAGGAGACCTTTGCCGAGCGCCGTGCCCGCCTTGCCGCCGAGAAGGCCGCGAGTGAGGGTGCTGCCGAGGACGAAGGTGCTGCTGGTGAGGCTGAGGGCCCCGAGTCTGCCGCTGCCGCCGTCGAGCCCGAGCCTGCTGCAGAGCCGGAGCCCGAGCCCGAGCCGGCAGAGCCCACGACGGCTGACCTCTACGCCCGTCGTCCCCGCAAGCGCAAGGCCGTCGTCGACCAGCTCGCTCGCGAGCTCGAGGCCGAGGACGACGCCGCTGCCGCCCATGCCCCGAAGGGAGGCGATGAGTAATGCCTATCGGACCTGCGCGCATGCCGCTCTTCGATCATCTGGGTGAGCTCCGTCGCCGCCTGACCATCGTGGTCGTGTCAGTCTTTGCCGCCGCCATCGTGCTGTATTTCGCCACGCCCGTGGTGCTCGACATCCTGGAAGACCCCATCCGCTCCTTTGTGCCGGACGGTAAGTTCTACATCACCACCACGCTCGGCGGCTTTGGTCTGCGCTTTTCGCTGGCTCTCAAGATGGCCGTTGTCATGTGCACGCCTATGATCATTTGGCAGATTCTGGCGTTTTTCCTGCCGGCGCTTCGCCCCAACGAGCGCAAGTGGGTTGTGCCCACGGTGCTCGCCTCGACGGTGCTGTTCTTCCTGGGCGCAATCTTTTGCTACTTCATCATCATCCCTGCGGGCTTTGAGTGGCTCATCGGCGAAACCTCGGCCGTCGCTACGGCGCTGCCCGATCTGGAGAACTACGTCAACATGGAGCTGCTCTTTATGATCGGCTTTGGTGTGGCGTTTGAGCTGCCGCTCATCATCTTCTACCTGTCTGTCTTCCATATCGTGTCCTATGCGGCCTTCCGCGGTGCCTGGCGTTACGTATACGTTGGCCTGCTTGCGGGCTCGGCTGTGATTACGCCCGACGGCTCGCCCGTTACACTGGGTCTCATGTATGGCGCCCTGCTCTCGCTCTACGAGATTTCGCTCGCCATCGCCCGCGTGGTCATTACCGCGCGCGATGGCAAGGAAGGCTTGTTTGTGAGCCGTCTGGATCTGTTCTCGAACGACGACGAGGACGACGACGAGGAGTAAATCCGTATGCACGAGGTTGGCATTGTCAACGGCATACTCGATACAGTGATTCGCGCGGCGCGTGGGGCGGGGGCCTCGCGCGCTGTTTTGGTAACGCTGCGCATTGGGGATATGACCGAAGTTGTGCGTGAGGCGCTCGACTTTGCGTGGGAGACGTTTCGCGACGAGGACATGCTCACGCGCGGCTGCGAGCTTGCCGTGGAGGAAGTCCATCCACAAAGCGAGTGCCTGGACTGCCGCGAGGTCTTTGAGCACGACCGCTTCCATTGCCGCTGTCCTCAGTGTGGCGGCACCAACGTGCGCCTGCTGCACGGCCGCGAGCTCGACATCGCCAGCATCGAGATTGAAACCCCCGACAATTAACCAGCCTGCCATTTGGGGACGGGGTATAAATGGTAGAAGTAAGGAGTGCCGAGTATGGCCGAGAAAACTATTGATATCGCATCGCCGATTCTGTCGCGCAATGAGCGCCTGGCAGATCAGCTGCGTCAGCGATTCAAAGAGACAGGCACCTATGTGATCAATGTGCTGTCGAGTCCCGGCTCTGGTAAGACCACCACGATTCTGGGCACCAACGAGCGCCTGCGCGACAAAGCCGGCCTGCGCTGTGCCGTCATCGAGGGCGATATCTCCTCGGATGTCGACGCCATCACCATGAAGGAAGCCGGCATGCCCGCCATTCAGATCAACACGGGCGGTCTGTGCCACCTCGAGGGCAACATGATCATGGAGGCCGTTGATGCGTTCGACCAGGCAGTGGGCCTTCAAAATATCGATGTTATCTTTATCGAAAACGTGGGCAATCTGGTCTGTCCGGTCGACTTTGACCTGGGCGAGAACCTGTCCATCATGATTCTCTCGGTGCCCGAGGGCGACGACAAGCCCATTAAGTACCCGGGCATCTTCCAGCACGCTGGCGCACAGCTGCTCAACAAGGTCGATGTGGCCCCGGCTTTCGATTTTGACATGGATAGGTATACTAAGACACTCGATGACCTCAATCCGCAGGCGCCGCGGTTTGCCGTGAGCGCACGCAAGGGCGAGGGCATGGATGCCTGGTGCGATTGGCTCATCGGGCAGATCGAACAAACAAGGGCGTAAGTCGGCCGTCGTACGTGCGGGCGCAGCCGCAGACACACGAGATAGGAGCCTCTTTTGAAGCTCATCATCGCCGAGAAAAACGACGCCGCGCGTCAGATTGCCGAGCGTCTTTCCACGGGCAAGCCCAAAAAGGACAAGGTGTATAACACCGCCATCTACCGTTTTGAGTGGAAGGGCGAGGAGTGCGTGACAATCGGCCTTGCCGGTCACATCCTTGCGCCCGATTTTTGCGACAGCGTGCTGTTCGATAAAAAGCTGGGTTGGTATTCGGTCACCGAGGACGGCGAGATGCTGCCGGCCGACATACCCGATGGCCTGGCGCGTCCGCCCTATGACACCAAGCGCAAACCGTTCCTTGCCGACGGTATCTCCATCAAAGGCTGGAAGCTCGAGAGCCTGCCCTACCTTACCTGGGCGCCCGTTATCAAACTGCCGGCCGAGAAAGAACTCATTCGCTCGCTCAAGAACCTTGCCAAGAAGTCCGACAGCGTCATCATCGCCACGGACTTCGATCGCGAGGGCGAGCTGATTGGTTCGGACGCCCTCAACAAGGTGCGCGAGGTTGCGCCCGACTTGCCGGTTGCCCGCGCCCAGTATTCTTCGTTTACCAAGGCCGAGATCACGCAGGCCTTCGATAACCTCGTCTCGCTCGACCAGAACCTGGCCGATGCCGGCGAGAGTCGTCAGCACATCGACCTCATTTGGGGTGCGGTGCTCACGCGCTACCTGACGCTCGCCAAGTTTGGCGGCTTTGGCAACGTGCGTTCTGCCGGCCGCGTGCAGACCCCGACGCTCGCCTTGGTGGTCGAGCGCGAGCGCGAGCGCATGGCGTTTGTGCCCGAGGACTACTGGCAGATTCGCGGCATGGCTGCCGCGCAGGCTGCTGCCGAGGAGGACCGCTTTAAGATCGCGCACAAGACGGCGCGTTTTACCGACAAGGATGCTGCTGAGACGGCGTACGGTCACGTTGACGGTGCCAAGACGGCAACCGTCGCCGCAGTGACCAAGCGCTCGCGCAAGCAGCAGCCGCCCACGCCGTTTGCGACCACCTCGCTGCAGGCTGCCGCTGCGGCCGAGGGCATCTCGCCCGCACGCACCATGCGCATCGCCGAGTCCCTCTACATGGCGGGTCTTATCAGCTATCCGCGTGTCGACAACACCGTGTACCCCGCGACGCTCGATCTGGGCGCCGTGGTGAGTGACCTGGCAAAGATCAACCCGGCGCTGGCGCCCGTATGCAAAAAGGTGCTCGCCGGTCCCATGAAGCCCACGCGCGGCAAGGTCGAGACCACCGACCACCCGCCTATCTACCCCACGGGCGAGGGCGACCCATCCACGCTCGACGGCGGCCAGCGCAAGCTCTACGACCTCATCGCCCGTCGCTTCCTGGCAACGCTTATGGGCCCCGCCACCATCGAGAACACCAAGCTCGAGCTCGACGTCAACGGCGAGCCGTTCGTGGCCTCGGGCGACGTGCTCGTGACCCCTGGCTTCCGCGAGGCATACCCGTACGGACTCAAGCGCGACGAGCAGATGCCGCCGCTGGAGCAGGGCGACACGGTCGACGTATTCGACATTAAGCTCGAGGCCAAGCAGACCGAGCCGCCCGCACGCTACAGCCAGGGCAAGCTCGTGCAGGAGATGGAAAAGCGCGGCCTGGGCACCAAGTCCACGCGCGCGAGCATCATCGAGCGCCTGTACGCCGTGCGCTACCTCAAAAACGATCCCGTGGAGCCGAGTCAGCTGGGTATCGCCATCATCGATGCACTGTCGCAGTTTGCCCCGCGCATCACGAGCCCCGATATGACCAGCGAGCTCGACGGCGACATGACCCGCGTGGAGCGCGGCGAAGATACCGAAGAGCATGTCGTGACGCACTCGCGCGCGCTGCTGGCCGGCGTGCTCGATGAGCTGCTCAAGCATACGCAGGAGCTGGGCGACGCCATCAGCGATGCCGTCACGGCCGATGCGCGCGTGGGCGCCTGCCCCAAGTGCGGCAAGGATCTGGTCATGAAGACGAGCGCCAAGACCCGCGGCAGCTTTATCGGCTGCATGGGCTGGCCCGACTGCGACGTGACCTATCCGGTGCCGAGCGGCGTCAAGGTGAGCCCGCTCGAGGGCGAGGCGGCCGTGTGTCCCGAATGCGGCGCACCGCGCATTAAGTGCCAGCCGTTCCGCCAGAAGGCTTTCGAGATCTGCGTGAACCCCACGTGTCCCACCAATTACGAGCCCGACCTTAAGGTGGGCGAGTGCAAGGTGTGCGCCGAGGCCGGACGCCATGGCGATCTGATTGCGCACAAGAGCGAGAAGAGCGGCAAGCGCTTTATCCGCTGCACCAACTACGATGACTGCGGCGTGAGCTATCCGCTACCGGCGCGCGGTAAGCTCGAGGCGACGGGCGAGACCTGCCCCGAGTGCGGCGCTCCCATCGTGGTGGTCAACACGGCGCGCGGTCCGTGGCGTATCTGCGTCAACATGGACTGCCCGACCAAGGAGAAGAAGCCCGCCCGCGGCCGCAAAACCGCGGCCAAGGCGAGTACGGCGAAGAAGACCACGGCGAAAAAGACCACGGCGAAAAAGACGACTGCCAAGAAGGCTGCCGCGAAAAAGACGACCACAAAGAAGGCGGCCGTCAGCAAGTAGCGGCGCAGCCGAAACATTGCCCAAAACAAAAACGGGCGAGGGTCCCATGATCCTCGCCCGTTTTTTGT
The DNA here is from genome assembly GCF_050313455.1 of Collinsella sp. SGI.180. Lineage (NCBI taxonomy): Bacteria > Bacillati > Actinomycetota > Coriobacteriia > Coriobacteriales > Coriobacteriaceae > Collinsella > Collinsella sp. SGI.180. The sequence continues at coordinate 15,266 of NZ_JBNPLL010000010.1, read as the reverse complement.
GCGGCAGTTAGGGACGTTCCTTTTCTGCCGGCAGTTTAGGAACGTCCCTAACTGCCAGCTCGGGAACGACAAAACGCTAGTTCACCTCGACGGGTTTGGCGCTGGGATAGCGGTCCTCAAAGTCCAAGCGATACTTGTTGCTGCTGGTTCCCGGCTCGTTGTCGCGTGCCAGCGGTGCCACGATTTCGTCCTTATGGTCCGAGGGCTTTGCGTACTTTAGACTGATCTCCCAGGCATCGCAGATCGCGTCGATGCGGTGATCCAGGTCGTCATACAGGGCAATGATGTCTTTCCAGGAGTGGTAGTTCTTGGAGCTCATGGGGACGTCCAGGTCCTCGACGGTATCGTAATACTGCTCGATGGTCTCCTCCGTGCGCTCGGCGACGTCGGCGAGATTTTGACGGGTGGTGCGATCTTCTTCCAGATAGCTACCATTGAAGTCCTGCGCGCAGGCGCGGACCTGGCTATCGAGGTCCTCGAGCAGGTCGTAGTATTCGCTCAGGCGACGGTAGAGGTTCTGCTCGGAGAGGGTTGCTTCGCCGCCAGCCTCGTCCTCGTCGTCATCGTCATCGTCGTAAAGGCTATTGGGGTCGCCGAGAGGTTTGAGGTCATCATCGTCAACATCGTGGTGCAGCTTGGTAACCTCGGCAGTCGTCTGCGTGGCGGAGTTGTCGAACGGTTTGATCACAAAGAAGATGACCAGGGCGATGATGATTGCCACCAGCGCAACGATAACGGCGACAAGCGCCCCGGTGCCGCTCTTTTTGGGAGCGGGGGTCTGTGGCGAAGCAGGCGCGTATGCGGGAGCCGGCTGCTGTTGGGACGAGCCACTCGCGACGGGTATGCACTGCGTGGTCTCGACGGCCGCGGGGCTTGCGGCGGGGTCGGGGCGATAAGCGAGGGGATCGTCCGCCTTGGCTTGCGGCGTATCGAGGGGCCCGGTCTGCTCAAAAGCGGGCTGGCTATCGCTCGCGGCTGTTTGCTCAACGGGTGCACCGCACGAGGTGCAGAACTTGGCATTATCTGCAAGAAGCTTGCCGCACGAGGCGCAATACCGAGACATTGCCACTCCTTTCACCACATTTCAATGCCATACGACGATTATACCAAGCATCCAAAATTCCCCATCATAAGTTGCGGTGAAATAGGGACTGTTTGGCGGTCTTAGAGCTTCAGTCAGTCCCTATTTCACCGCAACTTTGGAAAGGCACCTTTAGTCATTGGGTAGTCATTGGGGACGTTCTTAAACGACCAGTCAATTAAGAACGTCCCCAATGACTAGGTTGGATTTGGGGTGCGCCTGCCCCTGGGGTATCATGATTTGGTTGATATATCTGCATTTACGCGCCTTGTAGGAAGGGACTGCGCCCATGGCTTTTGAGCCCGCTCAACATAGCTTTATCACGCTCGAGGGCGTCGATGGTGCCGGTAAGTCCACGCAGGCGCGCCTGCTGGCCCGTGCGCTCGAGCTCGCTGGCTACCAGGTCGTGACCCTGCGTGAGCCGGGTGGTACCGCCATTAGTGAAAAGATCCGTGCCCTGCTGCTCGACCCCGCCAATACGGCGATGGGGGATACCTGCGAGCTGCTGCTCTACGAGGCCGCACGCGCCCAGCTGGTGCACGAGGTCATAGCTCCCGCCCTTGCGGCCGGCAAGGTGGTCCTGTGTGACCGCTTCTATGATTCCACGACCTGCTACCAGGCGTTTGCCGACGGTCTCGATCGCCAGATGGTACGCGACGCCAACAACCTTGCTGTCGCGGGGACGCACCCGGCGCTCACGCTCGTCTATCACATCACGCCCGAGCAGGCGGCGCTGCGCATGTCCGCCCGTGGTGCGGTCGACCGCATGGAGGCCAAGGGCATGGCGTTCCAGGAGCGCGTTTACCAGGGATTTAGTGCCATTGCCGCCGAGGAGCCAGATCGCGTGAAGCTCATCGACGCCACCGCTTCCATCGAGGACGTCTTCGCGCAGACGGTCGAGCAGGTTCGCGCGTACGGTCTCGACATTTCCCAGGACGCCGTCACCGCCACGCTTGCCCAGGAGGCCGAGTAACATGGCCCCCGCTCAGGCAAGCCTGCTGGCCAAGCTCGACACCCAAGAGCGCGTACGCGATTTTTTGACCAACGCCGTCGCCAGCGGCCGCGCATCGCACGCCTACCTGTTTTTGGGCGCTCCCGGTGCCGGCAAGCTCGATGCCGCCTGGGCGCTCGCCCAAGCCTTCCTGTGCGAGCAGGACGGCTGCGGCTCATGCGATAGCTGTGTGCGTGTCGCCCGCCATACGCACCCCGACGTGCACTATTACACGCCCGAGAGCGCCACGGGCTACCTCATCGCCCAGACCCGCGAGCTGCTCGACGACGTGCCGCTGGCGCCCATCCGTGCCAAGGCCAAGGTCTACATCATCGACCGTGCCGAGCAGCTGCGCGCCAACACCGCCAACGCACTGCTCAAGACGCTCGAGGAGCCGCCCGAGGGCGTTATGTTTATCTTGCTGGGCACCTCGGCAGACGTGATGTTGCCCACCATCGTGAGCCGCTGCCAGTGCGTGCCGTTTCGGCTGGTGTCGCCCGCCGTGGCCACGAAGGCCGTGAGCCGCGCGACGGGCCAGGATCTCGCACGCTGTCGCATGGCGGTCGCCGTGGCGGGGAGCCCCACGCGCGGCATCGAGTTCCTTAAGAGCGCCGAGCGCCAGGATGCTCGCCGCCAGATGATCCGCGCCATCGATTCGCTCATCGCCGCCGACGAGGCCGATGTACTCAGCCGCGCCAAGTCGCTCATCGTCGCCGTTAAGGCTCCGCTCGCCGAGGTCAAGTCCACGCAGGAAAAGGTGCTCGAGCAAAACGCCGATTATCTGTCGCGTGGAGCATTGAAGCAGCTTGAGGACCGCAACAAGCGCGAACTCAATGCGCGCGAGCGTTCGGGTATCATGGAAGCGCTGGCGAGCGCGCGGACGCTCATGCGCGACGTGCTGCTGACGCTTCAGGATGAGGCGGCAGACATTGTGAACGAGGACGTGCGCGACACGATCGGGCGGCTTGCCGCCGCGACGAATGTTGCGGGTGCCACCCGGGCGCTCGAGGCGGTCGCGACCGCCGAGCGCAACATTGCCAGAAACGTTACTCCCCAGCTGGTCATCGAGGTCATGCTGTTCGATATTAGGAAGGCACTGAAATGCCGTTAGTCGTACCCGTTAAGTTTACCTACGCCTCGCGCGACCTGTGGTTTGACCCGCAGGATCTGGATATCCTCGAGGCCGATTATGCCATTTGCTCCACCGAGCGCGGAACCGAGATCGGCCTGGTCACGGCCGATCCCTTTGAGGTGCCGCAAGACGAGATCGGTCAGCCGCTCAAGCCCGTGCTGCGTGTGGCGAGCGATATCGACCTGCAGCTTGCCGACGACCTGGCCATCCAGGGCGATGAGGCCATGGTCGATTTCCGCCGTCTGGTCAAAGATCTCGACCTCGAGATGAAGCCGGTGGGTGTCGAATACCTGTTTGGCGGCGAGAAAGCCGTATTCTACTTTGCGGCCGAGGAGCGCGTCGATTTTCGTCAGCTCGTCAAGGACCTGTCCTCGACGCTGCACATTCGCGTTGACATGCGCCAGATTGGCGTGCGCGACGAGACTCGCTTGGTGGGCGGCTATGCCCAATGCGGACAGGAGCTCTGCTGCACGCGCTTTGGCGGACAGTTTGAGCCCGTCTCGATTCGCATGGCAAAAGAGCAGGACCTGCCGCTCAATTCGTCTAAGATCAGCGGCGTGTGCGGCCGCCTGATGTGCTGCCTGCGCTATGAGTTCGAGGCGTACAAGGACTTTAAGAGCCGTGCGCCCAAAAAGAAGACGCTCATCGATACGCCGCTCGGCAAGGCGCGTATCCAGGAATATGACACGCCGCGTGAGCAGCTGGTGCTGCGCCTAGAGAACGGTAAAGTCTTTAAGGTCAACTTGGCCGATATGACGTGCTCGGAGGGCTGCAAAAAGAAGGCCGCCGAGCAGGGCTGCAGCTGCCGCCCCGACTGCGTGACGCGCGATGTGCTCGAGCGCATCGAGTCGCCCGAGATGCGCCTGGCGCTCATGGAGCTCGATCGCGAGAACGGCGTCGACGTGGGCGATGGCCTGTCGAGTGCCGACCGTCTGGCCGGCACGTCGATGCCCAAGCGCCGTCGTCGCGATGCCGAATCCGATGCTTGTGCCGGTCAGGGCCAGGGCGAGGGTCGTGGCCGCGGAAAGGGCCGCGGCAAGGCCGAGGCGTCCGAGGCCGAGGAGGCGGCCGGCGGCCGTCGCCGCCGCAAGCGCGCGGCGTCCGTCGACAACGGCGAGACCGCGGGCAAGAACGCCTCTCGCGAGCGCGAGGCTCAGCAGCCCCAGCAGCAAAACCGCGGCGGCGGCATGAACCCCACGCGCCGTCGTCGCCGCCACCTGTCGAGCGAGGAGCGCGAGGACGCCTTCCGCGCCGCAGCCGCTCGCGAGGCCGGTGCCGCTCCCAAGGGTGCCTCGGCCTCCGACGCGCCTGCCGACAAGGCTGGCAGGCCACGTGGCGAGGAGGAGCGCGCGCCGCGTCCGCGCCGTCGCCATTCCTCGGGCACGCAGCAGAAACCCTCGGTTCCTTCTGTGGCCGATCAGGTTTCGGATGGTGAAGTCAAGGTCACGCGCCGTCGCCCCGGCGATGGCGGAGGAGCTGCCGCCAAGGCTTCGCGCGGCGGTGCTCGCGACGAGCGCGAACCGCGTGAGGATCGCAGTGGCGAGGGCTCGGCCGACCAGAGTCAGAAGCGCCGCCGCCGTCGCCGTTCCCGCAAGCCGCGCCAGGATGGTGGCGAAGGCTCGACCCACACCTCGTCCGCACCGCAACCGCCTGCCGGCGAATAGCGCCCGCAAGCGGATTCGACTTGTCTGACCCCAAGTGCAACGGGGTATCATGGCACTGAATCGACAGCCCTCCCTTCGCCCAAGCGTAGGGAGGGTTTTGTCATAAATAACTATCTGAATGGTTTGAGCCGCTTACGGAGTGCCGGCATCTTGCCGTTTGCGGATGAATTGCTACCGTTTGCCGAGCGCGCGGCGCATGAGGCACTCGAGGTTCTTTCGCCCACGCGATGCGCCGGCTGCGAGCGTGCCGGTGCGCTTATTTGTCAGGAGTGCCTGGCGTCGCTCACGCTTGTCGATCCGCGCCACAGCTGCACGAGGTGCGGCGCTCCGTTTGGAGACCTGCTGTGTACCGAGTGCTCGGTCGAGGGTGCGTCTTCGACGGTGGCTAAGGCCCTCGATCGCTGCCTGGCGTGCGCTGTCTATGCACATCCGTTGCCGCGCATCATCAAGGCATACAAGGATGCGGGCGAGCGCCGTCTGGCACCGTATCTGGCAGAGCTGCTCTACGACACCGCCTTGCATGCCCAGGCAGCAGCCCCCGACCGTTACGGCGGCGTGCTGTCCGGTGCCGACGCGGTGGTATTTGTTCCCGCGACTGCGGCGGCGTTTCGGCGGCGTGGATTTGATCACATGGAAGCAATCGCGCGCTCGTTTTGCGATCTTTCGGGTGTGCCATTGCTGGACGCCTTGGTCAAATACGGTCATGGCGACCAGCGCGAACTCGGTCGCGCCGAGCGCCGGGAACATGCCCGGGACATGTACGAGACGGTCGAGGATGTACGTGGCTGTCGTCTGCTGCTCATCGACGATGTCATTACCACGGGCTCGACAATGGCAGCAGCCTCGGCGGAGCTTAAGCGCGCCGGCGCCAAAGCCGTCGATGGCCTCGCTATCGCACGCGTTTGGTAGGGGTGATTCGTGTGGCGGTAACAATCAAACAGTGCAACAAACCGACAAAAGAGCAGCTAGCGGCTTCCGTGATTCTGGCGGGCGCCTCGGCGTTGCGTATGATTCGAGCCGTGCGCCGGCAGATGGGCTACATCGGCTGGAAGGACCTTGAGCCCGAGGAGGAGCGCCGCGTGCTGTACGCATCGTCTCCCTCGGCCGAGGACATCTATCTTCCCGACCTGGTGCGAATTGGAGCCAAAAGCGGCGAGGTGCAAGAAGATCTGTGCCTGCTGGTGGGGTCGGCGAAGCAGCGCCGCCGCATGCCTGGCGTGGGCTGGTCCGTGTGTTCCGGGTTGCCTGCCGGATCGATTCTAGAGGTGGAACCGGGGGTGTACAGCCTATCTCCCGAGGCCCTTTGTGTTGCCGTCGCCCGCGAGGTCGGCTGTATCCAGGCGTTTGCCCTGGCCCAGGAACTGTGTTCCAAGATTTCACTGAGCGATCGCGGGAAGTATCTACCTCCCTATACCTCGCCTGTTGCGAATAGACTTGCAAAGGACAAGGACCAACCGGCAGACGTGGGCTACTTTGAAGTCGAGCCGGTGCTGACGCCCGATCGCCTGGCAGATTACCTTGCGACATGCAAGGGGAGTGCGGCCAAACAACTGCGGCGGCTGTGTCCCTATCTGTCGGAAAACCTGCGCTCACCCATGGAGTGCATCATGCTTGCCATGTTTTCACTTCCGTTTTCCTATGGTGGATTTGCCTGCGGTCCTTTTAAGACCGACTACAAGATTGAGTTCGATGACCGCGCGCAGGCAATCTCGGGGATGCCGCATGCAGTTTGCGATGCGTATCAGGAAGCAGCCCGGTTTGACCTGGAATACAACGGTGAGCTGGGCCATTCCTCCCGGAGGGGACGTATCCATGATGAAAAACGCAACACGGGCTTGATTACTATGGGAGTCGAGGTCGCGACGGTCAATAACGAGATACTTTGCGACATGGAGGCAATGGAGGCACTCGCATGGCGCATCCACCAGCGTATGCGAAAGCGGTACCGGAATCGTGTCGATGCCCGCAGGAAGAAGCAAGAGGCGTTGCTTAACACGCTGCGGGCGTGTTTTGGGCTTAAGCCGGTATAATTCGCGTCGAAAATAGGGGGTTAATCATATGCCCTGGCCAAAATATGGCAAATATGAGTACTGTCACTAAATCAGTAACAGCAAAATCAAGGAATTTAGGACTCGGAGGCGTCGTAAAGTAAAAAGATAATAAACAAATGTAGAATAACTAAGCATCAGGTTGGCGACACTGAGCGCAAAATCTGTCCGAGAGGCCAAAATTGCCTGTTACAAAATTGGTAACAGTACTCATATTTGCCATTTTTTGGCCACGGCACCCCGAGGCGGGCGCCCCGGAGCTCCCCGTAGGGGAGCTCCGGGCTTCATGGGAACACGCACGGTCCGCTCCGACCTGCGAAATCTGTACTCGCGGTGCGAATGACGACCTAACCTTAAACTTTAGCTTGAACTTAGCTATAATGCGCTACGTTCCCGCCAGGCTGTGGTTGCGGACGGGCAATGCGCCCATCCAAGTCCAAGACAGACGCGGTCAAAGGGATCCACGTAAGCGACCGCGTGCGCGCGGCGCGATCATGGCGCGTCCTAGATGTAAGCCGCACCGTCCGTTCTACTTTCTTTGGGGCAATACCGCCTCGCGGGCGAGCGGGCCAGTCGTGAAGGTGGCTGCGGCCTCCCGAGCAAACGCCCCGGTGCGCAAGTGTGGGGTCAAATACCAGGTCAGCTGGTGGGAACAACCCGATATTCCGTGCAGGGCACGGATCGTATACGACACAGAAGGCAGGGTAGCGGACATGGTGAGGGGCAGCTTGATGCATGCAGCTCGGTTGGGTGCTGGGACCGCGGCGGTCATTGCCGTTTTGGGCCTGAGTGGATGTGCGTTCAATCCCCTGTCCACGTTCACGACGCCCACGATCGACCAGATCGAGCGCGAGACCGTTACCCCCACGGTATCGGACGATGCCCTGGTCACGCCGGGAACCCTGACAGTCGCCCTCGATACTTCCGATGCCCCGCAAGCCATGCAGGATGCCGACGGAAACCTCACGGGCTATGCGGTCGATGCCGCTCGTGCCCTCGCATGCCGCATGGGTCTCAAGGTCGCCTTTGTCGATGCGTCCTCGGCCGATTCCGCGCTCAGCGATAAAAAGGCCGATATCTTCATTGGCGACGTCAGCTCTACGGACGGCGATATCAGCTCGCTTGGCACCTGTCTGTACGACGCCCCCGCCGTATTCGGCAAGAGCAGTGACGGCGAGTCGCCGAGCGTTTCCACCGAAACCCTTAACGCCGCTACCCTGGGCGTTCAGACCTTCTCGGCCTCGCAGGAAGCGCTCGCCAAGCAGAGCATCACGGCCAACCAAAAGACCTTCTCCAACATCAACGAGTGCTTCGAGGCACTCGAGTCGGGCGAGGTCGATTACGTGATCTGTGATTCCACGGCCGGTGGTTACCTCGCGCGCCTGATGAGCCAGATCTCCTGTGTCGGCACGCTCGAGACGCCCTCCACGCTTGGCGTCGCAGGCCTTAGCTCTAACGATGAGCTGTGCCGTGCCGTGAGCGATGCCCTCGACGACATCACGGTCGACGGCACGCTCGAGGCGGTCCACTGCGTCTGGTACGGCCAAATGCCCTATGACCTTACCGCCAAGACTGTTTCGGGGGCCAATGTGCAGGCATCCGAATCTACGTCCAACGAGACCGAGCCCTCCGATGGCGACACCTCCGATAACAACGGCGACAGCCCGTCGTCTAGCCAGGAGGGCGCCATCACCGACGATGACATCAACAAGCTCAATAGCTAGTTATTGGTAGGGGTGGCGCCTGCCATACATTGAACAAGGCGCTTCTTCACGGTTTCAACACGCATGGCCGGGTCTCCCCCATAGGGGAGCCCGGCTTTTCAATTTTGATAAAACCAGCAGCTCAAGGGCAATTTCCAGGAGAAAAACCAACTCCGCCGACGCCCTCATATAGCGCACTTTGCCGCGGAAAAGTGCGAGACTTCGGTATGCGGTATCAAGCAGTCGTTATTCGGGCCTTTGGGAATTCGGGTGATTAAATGCACGGCAATGGGTACATAGCCAGTACAGTAAGTCCCCGAGGCAGATTGGAGCCACGTATGGATATCAAGGTTTCTGGACGCAAGACGACGGTAACCGATGCTCTGCGTGCGCATGTGGACGAGAAGATCGGCGAGGCGCTCAAGGTTTTCGATATCGAGCCCATGACAGTCGACGTCGTGCTTCGTTATGAGAAGAACCCCTCGAACCCCAACCCGGCAATCGTCGAGGTCACGGTTCGTGCCCGCGGCTCTGTGATTCGCGTCGCCGAGCACGGCGCAGATATGTATGCCGCCATCGATCTCTCCGCCGATAAGGTCACCCGCCAGCTGCGCAAGTTCAAGACCAAGGTTGTGGACAACCGCCAGGGCGGTGCCAGCGCCGCGGATGTCGCACCGGTCGAGCGCGTCGAGGATCTGGCCGACCTGCTGCTGCCCGAGGAGGACGACGACCTGCTCGTCCGCGAGAAGGTCATCGATGTCACCCCGATGACTGAGGAGCAGGCGCTGGTGCAGACCGATCTGCTCGGCCACGACTTCTACGTGTTCGAGAACGCGACGACTGGCCTCATCAATGTGGTGTATCACCGTAAGAATGGTGGATATGGCATCATCAAGCCCCGCATCGAAACACTTGACGAGTAAAATACGTTAACTTGCATGAGTTAACGGTTGGCGGCCATCCCATGCGGGTGGCCGCCTTTTTTACGTAAGGAGTCGCTTTGATGGACAAGGCCGCATCCGCCGGTCATTCGGACCGCTGCCGTATCGTCGTCGATACCTGCTGCGACTTTAACCCCGAGGTCGCCGCGAACCTCGATGTCGATATCTTGGGCTTCCCTTTCATTATCGATGGCGAGGAGCGCACGGACGACATCTGGTCGAGCATGAGCCCTAAGGAGTTCTACGACCGTATGCGCGCCGGTGCCCGCGTGTCCACCTCGGCTGTGTCGCTCGGTCGCTATATCGAGTTCTTTACCGAGTGCGCCAAAGAGGGCACACCCACGGTTTACCTGTGCTTTACCTCGGCGCTGTCGTCGAGCTACAACTCCGCGTGCCAGGCGGCAGATGCCGTGCGCGCCGAGTATCCCAACTTTGAGCTCTACGTGGTCGACAACGCTCTGCCCTGCGCGACCGGCGAGCTCCTGGCGCTTGAGGCCGTGCGCCAGCGTTCGGCGGGACTGACTGCCAAGCAGCTGGTCGATTGGGCAAACGAGGCCAAGACCTACGTGCACGGCTACTTTACGCTCGAGAGCTTCGATGCACTGGCTGCCGGCGGCCGCATTCCGCCCGCGGCGGCGCAGCTCACGGCAAAGCTCGACGTCAAGCCCGAGCTCTCCTACGACCTTGCCGGCTCGCTGTCGCTGATCGGCGTCAACCGCGGCCGCAAGAAGGCGCTCAAGTCCATCCTCAAGTCGTTCCGCGAGAACTACGTGCCCGATCGCACCATGCCCATCGCCATCATGACGGCCGATGCCGAAAAGGACGGTGACTGGCTCGAAGCCGCCATCCGCAAGGAGGAGGGCTGCGCCGACGTCACGATCATTCGCAGCTCCGTGGGCCCCACCATCGGCTCGCACGTGGGCCCCGGCATGGTGGCCTGCGCGTTTTGGGGCAAGAACCGCACCGACAAGGCGTCGCTTTCCGACCGCATCGCCCGCCGCGTGCGCGGCCAGTAGGCAAGCGCTGCGTCCGTAATCGCCCTCGACTCACAGCCCAAACGCTGGCAACGAGTATTCAACCTGGTAATAACACCCAACCCAAAAGGAAAGGTTTCATGGCAAACAAGCTCTCTGTCGCATTTATCGGCACCGGAATCATGGGTGCCCCTATCGCCGGCCACATTCTGGACGCTGGCTATCCCGTCACGGTCAACAACCGCACCAAGTCCAAGGCTGCAGCGCTTGTTGAGCGCGGTGCCGTCTGGGCCGATACGCCGGCAGATGCCGCGGCGAACGCCGACGTCGTCTTTACCATGGTGGGCTATCCCTCCGAGGTCGAGGAGCTCTACCTGGCGGGCGACGGTCTGCTCGCGTGCACTAAGCCCGGTGCGGTCCTGATCGACCTCACCACGAGCTCGCCCGAGCTGGCGCGCGACATTGCCGAGGCCGCCCAGGTTTCCGGCCGCATGGCGTTTGACTGCCCCGTCACCGGCGGCGAGTCGGGTGCTATCGCCGGCACGCTTACGGCTATCGTGGGCGCTACCGAGAACGACATTGCCCCGGTCCGCGATATCCTTTCCACCTTTGCGGCAACCATCTGCTGCTTCGATGGCGCCGGCAAGGGCCAGGCTGCCAAGCTCGCCAACCAGGTGTCGCTGGGCGCCTGCATGGTCGGCATGGCCGATGCGCTGGCGTTTGCCGAGCTGAGCGGCCTTGATATGGAGAAGACCCGTCAGATGATCCTGGGTGGCACCGGCAAGTCCGGTGCCATGGAGAGCTTGGCGCCCAAGGCGCTCGACGGCGACTACAAGCCCGGTTTTATGGTGGAGCACTTCATCAAGGACCTGCGCTTGGCGCTCGCCTATGCCGACGACCGCGAGCTTGCGCTGCCCGGCGCCGACGTGGCCTTTACGCTCTATGACATGCTCGACGCTATCGGTGGTGCCAAGCTGGGTACCCAGGCCATCAATGTCCTCTATAAGGAGGAGGCCGACGCCATTGCCGCCGGTCTGGACTGGTCGCAGTATCGTCCCGAGGAGCATGGTGCTCATGAGGAAGGCTGTGGTTGCGGCGAGCATGGCGACGACCACGAGTGCGGTTGTGGCCACCACCATGGCGAGGACCACGAGTGCTGCGGCGGCCACGGCCATGACGACGGCCACGAGTGCTGCTGCGGCCACCATCACGAGGAGTAGCGCCCATGAGCTGGACGTTCGTGGTGCTCGCACTAGTGCTCTTTCTCTTTGCGATCTACATTGGCTTTTTGTGCGGCCAGTGGGCGTGCGAAAAGCGCGTCGTCACCAAGCGCGACTACTGGATTGCCAACTTTGCAGGAGCGGCGGCAGTCGTCCTGCTGACCTGGGTGTTCTCGCTGTTCCCGCTGGTGCAGTTTGCGCCGATCGGCTGGCTTGGCGGCTTTATCGCCGGCCTTAAGATGAGCTTTGGCGAGTCCGTTGGTCCGTGGCGCAAGCACGATGAGGTCTTTAACGTCAACCAGGCTCATCGCGCCGCCGCCGACGCAGGAGACGCCGAGGAGCGCCGCCGCGCGCGTCGCAATGGCGCGGCTGACCGACAGCTCATCTCGGTCACCGATGACAGCAAGGGTGCTGGCAGGCACACTAAGAAATAGTAAGAAGAGGTAACTATGGCAGAAAACAAAGACGAACAGCTCACCGACGAGGAGCTGGCACAGCTTCAGCTGGCAGAGGAGAACGAGAACACCGTCGACCGCTTGGTCCAGGAGCTCGGCTGCCCCACGCGCCGTATCCGCCAGTTTGCCGCCCGCGTGCTGCACCTGCTTGCCGAGCGCGATCCGCAGCGCGTCGTGCCCTGCGTGCCCGCGCTGATCGAGGCGCTCGACCGGCCCGAGGCTCAGACTCGCTGGGAGGCCCTCGATGCCCTGGCGGCGCTCGCCACCACCTGCCCCGACCAGCTGGGCGATGCCTTTGAGGGCGCCGAGACCGCACTGTTTGACGAGATTTCCTCCACGCTGCGCTATGCCGCCTTCCGCCTGCTGTGCGTGTGGGGTGCCACGAGCGTCGAGCGTTCGCGCGAGGCTTGGCCCATCCTGGACGAGGCCATCCAGTGCTACCACGGTGACCTCGAGTATCGCGATATGCTCGGCTGCCTGTACGAGTTTGGCAAAGGCGAGATCGATGCCGAGATCGCCGAGAAGCTTGCGCTGCGCCTTAAGTTCGATGCCGAGAACGGCAAGGGCAGCTATCTCAAGGCCCGTTCGAGCGAGATTTGCGAAATGCTTGTTAAACGTTTTGGCCTGGATCTCTCCAAAAAGAAGAAGCGTGCTAGCGTTAAAAAATCTGACGACGCCGAAGACGAGGAGTAACAGATTATGGCGCACGATGTAGTCCTGATTCCCGGTGACGGGATCGGTCCCGAGATTACGCAGGCCATGCGCCGCGTGGTCGAGGCCGCCGGTGTCCAGATCAATTGGAACGTCCAGGAGGCCGGTGCCGGCGTCATGGACGAGTTTGGCACGCCGCTGCCCCAGCATGTGCTCGATGCCGTCGCCCAGACCAAAGTTGCCATCAAGGGCCCCATCACCACGCCGGTCGGTACGGGGTTCCGCAGCGTCAACGTTGCCCTGCGTAAGTACTTCGATCTGTACGCCTGCGTGCGCCCCTGCCTGTCGCAACCGGGCGATGGCTCGCGCTTCCGCGATGTCGACCTGGTTATCGTGCGCGAGAACACCGAGGACCTCTACGCTGGTATTGAGTTCGACGAAGGCGCTGCCGAGGTCGAGGAGCTTTCACAGCTTGTCGAGCGCTCGGGTCAGAAGACCTTCGCCGCGGATTCCGCCATCTCGATCAAGCCCATCTCCATCGCCAAGAGCCGCCGTATTGTGGAGTACGCCTTTGAGTATGCTCGCCGCTGCGGCCGCAAAAAGGTGACGGCCGTGCATAAGGCCAACATCATGAAGGCGACTGACGGCCTGTTCCTGCGCGTGGCTCGCGAGGTAGCTGCCAACTATCCCGATATCGAGTTCAACGACAAGATCGTCGACGCCACCTGCATGGGTCTGGTTCAGAACCCCAACGACTTCGATGTTCTGGTCCTGCCCAATTTGTATGGCGATATCGTCAGCGACTTGTGCGCCGGTCTTGTAGGCGGCCTTGGCATGGCCCCCGGCTCCAATATCGGAGCCGACTGTGCCATCTTTGAGGCCACGCATGGCTCCGCGCCCGATATCGCTGGTCAGGATATCGCTAACCCCACGGCCGAGATTCTGTCTGCGGCTATGATGCTCGATCACCTGGGCGAGAACGACGCTGCCAATCGTATTCGCTCCGCCGTATCTGCCACGCTCGACGAGGGCGAGCAGGTTACCGGTGACGTGCGTCGTGCCCAGACCGGCTCCATTGAGGGCGCCGTGGGCACGCAGGCCTTTGCCGATGCCGTTATCGCGCATCTTGCCTAAGGGGATACGGCTTTCAAACGCCTAAGCGGTACTTATACGTTTGCGGATAACCTGAGAATGAATACGCCCGGCGCTCTGTCGGGCGTATTCTATTGAGGACTATGTTTCCTAACAAGGAGTAACTGATATGGGTCTGATTCAAAAGAAGGACGAGAAGGACGAGATCGACGGCATCCAGATCATCGAGCGCGGCGAAGGCCCCGACGGTGACGAGGACGAGAAGATCGATCTGGTCGCAGGTACGTCTGCCGAGCACATTGCTGCCGGCACGACCGCCGAGGAGGAGGACGCCCGCCTGGAGGCTCAGATTGCCGCGGATGCCGCCGACGAGAACCTCATGCCTGAGGAGCAGGACGAGGACGATGACTCCGACGTGGACGACAGCGCATCCAAGCACAAGAAGACGATGATTGCCGCCTTTGTGGTCGCCATCGTGATCGCTGCTGTGGTCGGCTTCTTTATTGGCAACGGTGGTTTTGGCGGCAAGGGCGTCGGCTCGGCGACCCTCACCGAGGACCAGCTCGATTCGACCGTGGCAAGCTACAGCTACAACGGCAAGAAGAGCGACATCACCGCGCGCGAGGCCATCGAGAGCCAGTACAGCCTTGATACCGTCAAGGATAGCGATGGCAACTACACCGCTCCCTCTGCCGATGTCATCCTGTCCTACGTGCGCAACAAGATCCTGCTGGACGCTGCCGAGGATGAGGGCATCACCGTCTCTTCTAAGGAGATGAAGAAGTACGCCGAGGATTCTATCGGCACTTCGGACTACAAGACCATGGCCACGCAGTATGGCGTGTCCAAGGATCAGGCCAAGCAGATCGTCCGCCAGTCCGCAACGCTGCAGAAGCTCTACAAGAAGAAGGTGGGCGATAGCTCCGCAAGCATGCCGATCGCTCCGACCGAGCCTTCTGACGGCAACGAGGACACCGCGAGCAAGGACTACGCCGACTACATCATCAACCTTGCCGGTGACGAGTGGGATAGCAAGAAGGGCACCTGGAAGGACAAGGACAGCACCTACGCTAAGGCCTTTGCCGACGATGCCTTTACGGCCGATAGCGCTACCTATAAGCAGGCCATGACCGCCTATTACACCGCCTACCAGCAGTACTCTTCGCAGGCTTCGAGCGCCAGTTCCAAGTGGACCGAGTACGCCAACGGCCTCTACGCCAAGGCCAATATCAGCATCTACGGCCTGTTTGCGTAAAGATTACCTGAGCCTTCGAGTACGAAGCCGAAATATCTGATGAAGCCCCCTAGAGCGGA
>NZ_JBNPLL010000009.1:0-71178 GCF_050313455.1 Collinsella sp. SGI.180 | reverse complement strand
CTACGGCTGCGAGATGGTCGCGATTCGACTACTCGTTGTGCTTCTCTTCGTGACGAGCGGCGGTGCGAGCTTCGTGGATGCCCTTGATCGCGGCATGGCGAGCCGTGCGGGCATCATGGATGGCGTCACGAGCCTCGGCGGACATCGCCTTGGCAGAGCGTAGCTTGGCTGCCAGGTCGGGATTGGTCTCGGCAACCGCGGCGATAGCGGGGCCGTCGAGCTCCTCTTGCGTGGGCTCGGCCAAAAAGTCGATAGCATACTGAGCGGCCACCATGGAGCCCTTAGCCAGCACGGTCTCGTCGATCTTGTAGAAGCAGGAATGTTGGGCGTACGTGGCGCCAATCTTGGGGTTGCGCGTGCCCACAAAGGCAAGCACACCCGGTACACGGCGCAGGTACTCCGAGAAATCCTCGCCCGAAAGCGTGCCGCGATAATGGCCTTCGCCGGCTGCACCCAGACACTTGACCACGGCCTGACGACAACGCTCACTCGAGGCGACGTCGTTTTCGACCTTGTAGTTGGCGATGGTGTAGTCGGTAAGTTCAGCCTCGGCGCCCAGGGCCGCCGCAGTGTGCTCTACGATGCGGCGCATGAGCTCGGGCATTTCCTCGTGCGTCGAATCGCCATAGGTGCGCACCGTGCCGGCGAGGTAGGCGGTACCGGCGATAACGTTGCGCGCGGTGCCGCCGTGCAGCTCGCCGACGGTAATGACGGCCGGCTCGTAGGGGCTGATCTCGCGCGAAACGATGGTCTGCAGGGCGTTGACGATCTCGGCCGCCACCATGACGGCGTCGTGGCCGCGCTGGGGCATGGCGCCGTGGCACGAGGTCCCGCGGACATCAATGCGGAACCAGTCGG
The DNA here is from genome assembly GCF_050313455.1 of Collinsella sp. SGI.180. Lineage (NCBI taxonomy): Bacteria > Bacillati > Actinomycetota > Coriobacteriia > Coriobacteriales > Coriobacteriaceae > Collinsella > Collinsella sp. SGI.180. Next base: position 70,320 of record NZ_JBNPLL010000009.1, on the reverse strand, counting down.
TATTGGCCATGCGCGGACCGGGCTCGCAGCTTACGGTGCCGGCGTCGACCTCACTCCAGATGTGTGCGGCGTAGGCGCCATCGACGCCGTCGAGCACACCCGTGCCGATCATGAGTTTGGCGCCTTGGCCGTTTTCCTCACTGGGTTGGAAGACGATGCGGACCTCGCCGTGGATGTCGTCGGTCATATGGCGCAGGATCTGCAGCGTGCCGAGCATCATGGCAATGTGGCAGTCGTGGCCGCAGGCGTGCATGCAGCCCTCGTTGACGCTGGCGAACTCCTCGCCGGTCTGCTCGGTGACGGGTAGGGCGTCGATATCCGCGCGCAGCAGGATGCGGCGGCGCGGCGTGCCGTCCTCGCGGTAGGCGTCGGGTGCGGTGCCGCGAAGGGTCGCCACCAGGCCCGTCTTAAGCGGGCGCTCGTAGGGGATATTCATGGCGTCGAGCTGGTTGGCGATGTCAGAAGTCGTGCGCTCTTCGGCGAGGCTCAACTCTGGGTGCTTATGGAAGTGCCGGCGCTGCTTGATGATGTAGGGCTCAAACTCGGCGGCGATATCTTGGATGGCTGCGGTGACGTCATCAGCCGCGCGGGCCTCGGTCGCTGCCATAATCTGCTGTGCCTTGGTCTTCGTCATGGTCGATTTGCTCCTTGCTGGTTTATCGCAAAATCGTACAGGCTCTTTCCAGTATGCCACCTGCCACTTGGGGACGGGGCAGAAATGGTAGAAATGGATACCTCCGTAACCTTGACAGGTCCAAATTGCTTGTGCACGCAGCCTTGGATGCGGCTTTCAAGCTTGAAATCTACCATTTCTACCCCGTCCCCAAGTGGCAGGCGGGGCCGTTGGGGTTGGGAAAGGTGCCGTTTACCGCTTGACGTTTTGCAGCTGTGGCGGTGGAGTACACTCGGGGGTGTTGAATTTCCTGCCAGAGATGGGGATGCCCATGCAACATATCGATCGGATTATCCGCTCTAAGAACGTCTTTACCTCGCAAGACGGCATCGATACCGCCCGTGAGCTGGCGATTGCCATCGCAGGCGACCGTATCGTCGCAGTCGGCAAGCCCGATGACGTGGTCGCCGCCGCGCCTGCCGCCACGCCGGTTATCGACTACGGCGAGCAGTTTGTCTGCCCCGGTTTCCATGACGCTCATCTGCACTTCTTTCATACCTCGGTCGGTTCCTCGCCGTATATGCTCATGGATGGGGGCACGTCCGAGGTGGCGCTGGTGCAGCACGTGCTCGAGTTTTCCCAGGATCTGCCCGACGACGCTTGGGTTGTGACGCAGGGCTGGCGCGACTACCGTTGGGACCCGCCCGAGCATCCTACCAAGGCGTCGCTCGATGCGGTATTTCCCGATCGTCCCTGCGTTATGTACTCGGGCGACGGCCACACGCTGTGGCTCAACAGTCGCGCTCTCGAGGCGCTCGGCGTCACGCGCGATAGCGAGCCGCCAGCGGGCGGCAGCTACGACAAGGACGCAAACGGTGAGCTCACGGGCATTGCTCACGAGGCGGCCGCCATGCAGCTGTTGCCGCGCTGCCTTGAGTGGCTGGGCGAAGATCGCATCGCAAGCGCTTACGCCGATCAAATGAGGCGCATGGCCGAGCAGGGCATCACCTCTATCTGCGACATGTCGCTCATGCCCATGCCGGGCTGCGATTTTATCCGCGACGACGTCTACGACAAACTGCAGACAGCCGGCAAGCTGGGCATTCGTGCCCATCTGTTCCCCACGCTGCTGGATGACCAGTCGCGTCTAGAAGAGCTGCAGGCACGTTACGCGAACAACGCACTGCTTTCGGCGCCGGGCTTTAAGCAGTTCTTTGACGGCGTGTCGAGCGAACATACGGCATATCTCACCGAGCCCTATACCAATCCGCGCTTCCCGGGCGACCAAGGCCGTCTGACGGTTTCCGCCGAGCGCATGCGCAAGCTGGTTCTGGCGGCTGCGGAGCGCGGCCGCGCCGTGCGCATCCACGTTATCGGCGACGGTGCGATTCATGCCGCGCTGGATATCTTCGAGGAAGCCGCCGGTCTGTACGGCCTGCCCCAGCACGGCCACAACACGCTCGAGCACCTGGAGAACCTCCTGCCCGAGGACATAGACCGCCTGCGCAAGCTCAACGTGGTCGCCTCGAGCCAGCCCTGCCATATTACGCTCGACCCGGGTGGACCGGAGCGCGATTTGGGCTTGGAGCGCAGCCGCATCATGTGGCCGTTCGCAACCTATAAGCAGCGCGGCATTCGCCAAGCCTTCGGTACCGACAGCCCCATCACGCCCGTTACCAGCATGGATGTGCTCTACACGGCTATCACACGCCAGGACCCCAAAAGCCACTGGCCCGAGGGCGGCTGGTTGCCGAGCGAGCGCATCGACGCGGCAACGGCTTTGCGCAACTACACCTTGGGCAGCGCCTATGCGGCAGGCGACGAGCAAAACCTCGGCAGCTTGGAGCCCGGCAAGTATGCTGACCTGGTGGTCTTGGACCAAAACCCGCTCACCGTTGACCCCCAAGAGCTGCAAGCCACCAAGGTTCAGGCCACCTACCTAGCCGGTAACCTCATCTACGAGCGCTGATGCTCATGCCGTGTCGTTAAACGCGGCCCGGGCGACTTATTTTGGGATGGCGCTCGAGCCACGTCTGCATATCGGTGGGGACTCGTTATGAGCGTCCCTGCTCTGCCGGATTTGTGCGTGGGGTGGAGGCGCTGCTGCCCCGCGCGTTCAAATCGGACATTTGCAATGCTACCTCATGGTGTTTTGCATACTTCCCATTACAGATTGCATAAAAAGGTTGGGATGTTCTTTCTGGCCCTGATGTACCCCCGCCTGGGCCGTGCAAAAAACGGAGTATTCAGCACTGCGAGCTCTGCCGGCGCCGTTGCGGTCGGGTAATGTCATGGGGATTGATGTCATTTTGGCGTCCGGGCAGGCACGAGGCATGCCTTTATGCCCTGATGGGGTCTGCCTGCCGACCCAAATCGCCGGTCGAAGGCGTCCTTGGGACCAATAAGATGTGTCTGGCGCGTATACAGCCATCCTGGTCTGCTGAATACTCCCAAAAATGCACGGTGCTCCCCAGGGGACCCGTGCGTGCAGCGAAAGCCATGCCCATGTTCCTATCCACATCGCCATTTTGCTGCACTGACGTTTCTGAATGCCGCGCCCGAACTAGTTAACTTGGCTCCCGTGTGGCGCCGGAGGGGCGGGGCATAAGGTTTATCGCGAGTTCCGCACGAGCCGAAGGCCACGTAATGTGGCCTTCGTGCGAGCAGGACTGCCCGAGCAGGAAACCTTATGCCCCGCCCCTCCGGCGCCACACGGGAGCTGCGCACAAGTTATCCCCCCGGCATTCAGAAAATCTAAGTGCCAAAAAATAAGATTTTTTGACTCTGTGTTGTATAACCCGCCATTCGTGGGTACCATTCAACGCGTACGCAAACAAATAGGGTTAATTCGCGTGGCATAACCACGCGGCCCAAAAAGGAGGAGACAAGCATGTCGTCTTTGAAACCGCTTGCAGATCGTGTTCTGGTCAAGCCCGACGAGGCCGAGCAGAAGACCGCTTCTGGTCTGTATATCGCCAGCAACGCTCAGGAGAAGCCGCAGCGCGGCACCGTCGTTGCCGTTGGCGCTGGCAAGGTCAACGACAAGGGTGAGCGCATCCCCATGGACGTCAAGGAAGGCGACGTTGTCATCTACGGCAAGTTCGGTGGCAACGAGGTCAAGGTCGACGGCGAGAAGTATCTGCTGATGCGCGCCGACGACATTTACGCCGTCGTCGAGGCCTAGTCTCATCAGGCTCTCTGATTCGTCTTTGAACGCGGTCGCCGCATAGGACTCGGAAGCGGCGACGTGAGTCACATTTCTTTTGGAGGATTACCTACCATGGCAAAGAACATTACGTTCAATACCGATGCCCGCGCTAAGCTCGCCAAGGGCGTCAACACTCTGGCCGATGCCGTTACCGTCACCATGGGCCCCAAGGGTCGCTATGTCGCCCTGCAGCGCACGTTCGGTGCCCCGACCATCACCAACGACGGCGTTTCCGTCGCCAAGGAGATCGAGCTCGAGGACAACATCGAGAACATGGGTGCCCAGCTGGTGAAGGAGGTCGCCACCAAGACCAACGACACCGTGGGTGACGGCACCACCACCGCAACCCTGCTCGCTCAGGCCATCGTTAACGACGGCCTGCGCAACGTCGCCGCTGGTGCCAACCCGCTGGCCATCCGTCGCGGCATCGACAAGGCCGTCAACGCCGCCGTCGCCGAGATGAAGAAGCAGGCCAAGCCGGTCGAGACCAAGGAGCAGATTGCTTCCGTCGGTACCATCTCCGCCGGTGACCCCGAGGTCGGCGAGAAGATCGCCGAGGCCATGGAAGTCGTGGGCAAGGACGGCGTCATCACCGTCGAGGATTCCCAGACGTTCGACATCACCATCGACACCGTCGAGGGCATGCAGTTCGATAAGGGCTACGTCTCCGCTTACTTCGTCACGGACAACGACCGCATGGAGGCCGTGATGAAGGATCCGTACATCCTCATCACCGACCAGAAGATCTCCAGCGTCCAGGACATCATGCCTGTTCTCGAGGCTGTCCAGCGCGCTGGCCGTGGCCTGCTCATCATCGCTGAGGACATCGACGGCGAGGCCCTGCCCACCCTCGTCCTCAACAAGATCCGCGGCGCCCTCAACGTCTGCGCCGTCAAGGCTCCGGGCTACGGCGATCGCCGCAAGCGCATTCTCGAGGACATCGCCGTCCTCACCGGTGGTCAGGCTGCTCTGGACGAGCTGGGCGTGAAGGTCGCTGACATCACCGCCGATATGCTCGGTACCGCTAAGTCCGTCACCATCTCCAAGGACAACACCGTCATCGTCGGCGGCGCTGGCTCCAAGGAGGCCATCGACGCCCGTATTGCTCAGATCAAGGGCGAGATGGAGAACACCACCTCTGACTTCGACCGCGAGAAGCTCCAGGAGCGCCTGGCCAAGCTCTCCGGTGGCGTTGCCGTCATCAAGGTCGGCGCTGCCACCGAGTCCGAGCTCAAGGAGATCAAGCACCGCGTCGAGGACGCCCTGCAGGCAACCCGCGCTGCTGTCGAGGAGGGCATTGTCGCTGGCGGCGGCGTCGCCTTCATGGACGCTGTTCCTGCGCTCGATGCAGTCGAGATCGACGACCCCGAGGAGAAGATCGGCGTCGACATCGTCAAGAAGGCTCTGACCGCTCCGGTCGCAACCATTGCCAAGAACGCTGGCTTTGAGGGCGCTGTCGTGGTCGACAAGGTCGCCGAGCTGCCCGCTGGCCAGGGTCTCAACTCTGCCAGCGGCGAGTGGGGCGACATGATCGAGATGGGCGTCCTCGACCCCGTCAAGGTCAGCCGCGTCACCCTGCAGAACGCTGCTTCTGTCGCCAGCCTGATCCTCATCACCGAGGCCACGGTTTCCGATGTGCCCAAGAACACTCAGCTTGAGGATGCTATCGCTGCTGCTACCGCTGGTCAGCAGGGCGGCGGTATGTACTAAGGCCGACAAGGTCTAGAACTCCCACCGGGGATCCGGGGGCGTGACGGGGTTTCTCTCCGGAACGTCCTCGGACATGCAAAGAGGCTCCGCATCGCGCTTCGCGCTGCGGAGCCTCTTTGCGTCCTGCGGAATGTTCCGGAGAGAAACCCCGTCACGCCCCCGGATTCCCTGCGTTTACGGCCTTGAGGTCGGCTCGCGGAGAAGGACATGGTTGTTGGGGATACGTATCCCGGACGCTGTTTCGCGCTTTGCGCGAAAGGCGCGTTACTGTGGGATGGGTGGGGAACGTGGTTGTTGCGGCAACTGATCCCCACTATAAATTACCCTTGGCATGCTTGCGCGAAAGCCTGCCCGTGCTAGACTTGGAATTGCTGTTTCAGGGCGGGGTGAAATTCCCCACTGGCGGTAAATCGGACGGTGCCAGAGGGGCACCGTGGCGCAGGCGAGGTGCCTGCGTCCGAGCCGATGAGTCCGCGACCCGTGCGTGCGTTGGTTCGCATGTCGGCTGAACTGGTGAGATCCCAGTACCAACGGTTAGAGTCCGGATGAAAGAGGCAGGTGATCTTATGTCTGAACAGTCGCAGCATATCCATTTCGAGAACACGAATAGGTGGAGCACCAAACAGCTCGTTACCATGGCGCTGATGTGCGCCTTGGGCGCCCTGTTTATGTACGTGCAGCTGCCCATCCTTCCTTCGGCGCCGTTTTTGACCTACGACCCGTCGCTGGTGCCGGCGATGGTGTGCGGTTTTGCGTATGGTCCCGGCGCCGGTACTGCTGTTGCCGCTATGGCTATCGTTATTCACGCGCTCACCACGGGTGACTGGGTCGGTGCGCTTATGAACCTGGTTGCCACGCTGGGCTACATTCTGCCCGCGGCTATCGTCTACCAGAAGATGCATACCTATAAGGGTGCCGTGATTGGCCTGGTGTTCGGCGTCATTGCCGCTACGGCACTGTCTATGGTTGCAAACCTTACCATTGGCGTATGGTTCTGGTATGGCTCGGTCGATGCGATCGCTCCGCTCATGGTTCCTGCCGTGCTGCCGTTCAACCTTATCAAGACCGTGCTCAACTCGGTGCTCACGCTTGCAGTGTACAAGGCGGCCTCCAACCTCATCACGCCTAAAAAGAACCAGGTCAAAGGCCGCGCATGATTGATTGTCGAGGAGTTTCCTTTAGCTATGACGGTGTCACGCCGGCGCTCGACGGTATCGATCTGAACATCGAGGATGGCGAGTTTTTCTGCATCCTCGGCGGCAATGGGTCGGGCAAGTCGACGTTTGCCAAGCATCTGAATGCGCTGCTGCGGCCCGATGCAGGCACGGTGCGTATCAACGGCATGGATGCATCAGATCCCGAGTTGGTCTACGACATTCGTTCGACCGCGGGCATGGTGTTCCAGAATCCCGATGATCAGCTGGTGGCAACGCTTGTCGAAGATGATGTTGCGTTTGGTCCCGAAAACCTTGGCGTGCCATCGGCGCAAATTGCGCAGCGCGTACGCGAGGCGCTGAAGGGTGTGGGCCTGGTGGGCTTTGAGCGCCACGAGACCCATGCACTTTCGGGCGGCCAAAAGCAGCGCGTGGCGCTTGCCGGCGTGCTCGCCATGGAACCGCGCGTGCTCATTTTGGACGAGGCTTCCTCGATGCTCGATCCGCGTGGACGTAAGGGCCTTATGAAGGTTTGCCGCGCGTTGCACGATCGCGGCATGACCATCGTGATGATTACGCACGTTATGGAAGAGGCCGCCGAGGCCGATCGTGTCGCGGTGTTTCGGGCGGGGCGCGTTGCCATGCTCGGTACGCCCGAGGAAATCTTGACGCGGGCGGACGAACTTGCCCAGCTCAACCTGGATATGCCGGCGTCGTGCTGTCTAGGTAGGGCACTCCGCGCGAAGGGCGTACCCGTTTGCGCGCAGGTGCGTGAGGCGGATATGGTCGCCGAGATTGCACAGGTTTATGCTGAGCGGAGCGGGGCGGACGTCGCTGGGCGGCCTTCCGCATCCGATTCTCGTGTGCTTGACCATGCATCCTCTGCAGCCGGTGGGATGGTCGCGTCGGAGCCCGTCATCGAGTTTTCGCACCTCTCGCATAGTTGGTCGCTGAGCGCCCGCGAGCGCCGCCGATGGCGCAAGCGCTCGACCACTGTGGGCGCATCGGGCAAACAGACTCTTTGGGGCAACGATCCAAACAGCCCCTGGGCGCTACGTGATGTTTCGCTGACGGTGCGTCGCGGCGAGTTTCTGGGCCTGGCGGGTCATACCGGCTCGGGTAAATCAACGCTGGTTCAGCATCTCAACGGGCTGATTCGTCCACAGGAGGGGAGCGTTTGCGCACTGGGGCTCGACCTATCAAGCAAGAAAGGCGCCGCCGCGGTTAAGGCCAAGGTCGGCGTGGTGTTTCAGTATCCCGAGCGCCAGCTATTTGCCGAGACCGTGGCGCAGGACGTGGCGTTTGGCCCGCGCAACCTTGGCCTGCCGCAAGACGAGGTTGTTCGCCGTGTCGCAACATCGCTTGCGCGCGTGGGCCTCGACCTTGCCGCGATAGGCGACAAGAGCCCCTTTGAGCTTTCGGGCGGTCAGCAGCGCCGCGTGGCGTTTGCCGGCGTGCTTGCCATGGAGCCCGAGGTCCTGGTGCTCGACGAGCCCATGGCGGGGCTCGATCCGGCTGCGCGCAGGGATTTCCTGGAGCTTATCGATCGGCTCCATCGTGAGGGCCTGACTGTTGTCATGGTTTCGCACAGCATGGATGACCTGGCAAATTGTTGTGACCGTATCGTTGTGATGAACGAGGGCGCGGTGTTTGCCGATGGAACGCCCGCACAGGTTTTTGCGCACGCGAACGAGCTCAAATCGATCGGTTTGGGCGTTCCCGCTGCACAGCGCATGGCATTGTCGCTCGTGCAAGCCGGTGTGCCGCTCCGCTGCGACAAGCTTTTTACGGTTGAGGCGCTGGCCGACGAGTTGGCCGGCATGCTGCTAGGCTGCGCGGACGGACCTTTGAGGGCGTCGCGTCAGGCTGGTTCCAAGATGGCCACGCAAGAGGAGGGCTGCTAATGGAGGCATTCTCATTTGGCAGCTACTATCCGGGGGAAAGCGCGCTGCATCGCCTGGATCCGCGCACTAAGTTGCTCCTAGGTTTCGCATTTCTGATCACTGCGCTCACCGTCGGCAGCTTCCGCGGGCTGGTTCCGATCGCAATTTTTGTCGTGCTGGTCTATGTCGCGGCCCGGGTTCCGTTGCGTCGGGTCCTATCGTCGATGGCACCACTGCTGGCGATTGTCGTGGTGGTCGCGGTGCTCAACCTGTTTTCCGATCAGAGTGGCCGCATCCTGTGGCAGTTTGGCTTTTTGCAGGTGAGCGAGGGCTCGCTGCGTTCTGCGACGTTTATGGCGTGTCGCCTGACGATGATGATGGCCGGCATGAGCGCCATTACGCTCACCACGCCGACGCTCGACCTCACCGCGGGTTTTGAGCGCCTGCTCGCACCATTCGCGCGTGTGGGGCTTCCGGCGCACGAGCTCGGCATGATTATGGGTATCGCACTGCGGTTTATGCCACAATTTGCCACCGAGATGAAACAGACGGCCGATGCACAGGCAAGCCGTGGCGCGCGCGTGACGGGCGGTCCGCTCGGTGGCGTGCGCATGCTCGGCAGTGTGGCGATTCCGCTGTTTGCTGGCGTGTTCCGTCATGCCGAGACGCTTTCGGCCGCCATGGATGCGCGCTGCTATCACGGCGAGCGGGGACGCACGCGTCTGCATGCGCTTACGTTTGGCCGCGGGGATGCACTGGCCGCGGTGGCGATGGCGCTGCTGGTGGCATGCGTTGTCGTTATCAATCTCCAACTCGTCTAAGCTCGATTCGAGCGCAAGAAAGGGGTCTCTATGACCGACATCGATCGCATGGCTCAGCTCGAGCGCGTCTGCTCGTATCTCAGGCGCATTCCGGCGTGGTATCTTGCCACGACCGATGCAAACGACGGGCATCAGCCCCGCGTGAGGCCGTTTTCGTTTGCCATGGTCGATAACGACAAGCTGTGGTTTTGCACGTCGCGCGACAAGGACGTGTGGGCGGAGTTGAGCAAGAATCCCAAGTTTGAGGTATCGGGCTGGAAGCCGGGGGAGTGCTGGATCGTGTTAACTGGCGAGGCCGCACTCGAGGACGATGCATTCGTGAGTGACAAGGTGCGCCAGACGGGCTTTAAGCATATGGTGGGCATTGGCGAGCAACACGATAGTGCCAACGATGGCCGCCTTGCGTTCTTCTCGGTCCGCAACATCGCCGCGCGGTTCTGCGATATCGACGGCAGCGAAGAGCTCCTCGAGCTTTAATTTCCCAAATTAGCTGCCCATTCCAAAAAGACTGGTCAGATGACAGGAGGAAACGTGGACGGATTGAATACGGTGCTGGAGTATCTGACGTCGGTGCCGGCGTGGTACCTAGCGACGAGCGTGGATGGGCAGCCGCATGTGCGTCCGTTCTCGTTTGCGCAGATTCAGGACGGCAAGCTGTGGTTTGTAACGGCGCGCACCAAAGATGTGTGGCAAGAGCTGCTGCAAAACCAGCGCTTTGAGGCCACGAGTTGGTGGCCGGGCCATGGTTGGTTGATCCTGCGCGGGCGTGCGGGTCTGGACGACCGGGCTTCGGATGAAATGCGCGAGGCCGGGTGGAAGCATCTTGAGCGCTTGAGCGAGCACTATGAGGGGCCTAACGACCCCACGCTCGTCTTCTTTAGCGTCGAGGACCCCGAGGCTTTTATCTGCAATCACGACGAATGGGTTCCGGTCGAGCTCTAGGCTGCTCTGGGCGACCCTTAAGTTTGGTATTCCGTATAAGGTGGGCTCCGCATTGGCCAGCAGTATGATGCGCTGCGGCTAATGCAGAGCTCGCTTATTTTTTTGTCAATTCCTTCAAGCGAATGTGTCGGGTATGTTTCAATGCATGAAGACACAAATTATTTGCGTAAATATGCATTCTCGGGTGCTAAAGTTTCAACCTACCTCATAACGACGGCTGCGGAATGCGCAATGACGCATAAGACCGCAGACAAGGAGTCCGATATGTCTTTAAAGGTTGGAATCGTCGGCGCGGCTGGATATGCCGGTGCCGAGCTTATTCGCCTCGTGCTCGGCCATCCCGAGTTTGAACTTGTTGCCATTACGTCCAACGCCGATGCCGGCCAGCTGCTGTCCGCGGTGTATCCGAGCTTTGCTGGCGTGAGCGATCTGGTTTTCACCACGCATGACGCCCCTGAACTCAAGAGCTGCGATGCGGTTTTTCTCGCCGTGCCGCACACGGCTGCCATGGCACAGGTGCCCGCTCTGCTTGCGTCGGGTGTCTCTTGCTTTGATCTTTCGGCCGATTACCGTCTGAGCGACGCGTCTGTCTTTGAGACATGGTATGCCGCCGAGCACACGAGCCCCGAGTTGCTTAAAACACGTGCCTTCGGTCTGCCCGAGTTGTTCTGCCAGGACTTAGAGACCGCTGCATCCGACCACGCCGACGGCAAGCCCGTACTGGTCGCCTGCGCCGGTTGCTATCCCACCGCAACGAGTCTTGCTGCCGCGCCTGCCGTGCGTGCGGGCTGGGTGGCCCAGAGCGGCCCCGTAGTCGTCGACGCCATCAGTGGCGTGACGGGTGCCGGTAAGTCGTGCAACACCCGCACCCATTTTTGCAGCGCGGACGAGAATCTGGAGGCCTATGGCGTAGGAAAACATCGCCATACGCCAGAAATCGAGCAAATTCTGGGCCTTACCGATCGCGTCGTCTTTACTCCGCACCTGGCACCGCTCAAGCGCGGCCTGCTCTCTACGGTGACGCTGCCGCTCGCAACGCAGGCTCTCGAAGCGCTGACTCTTGAGGATGCCGTCGACCATTACAAGAAGTTCTACGCCGGTCGTACCTTTGTGCGCGTGCTCGATGCCGGCCAGCAGCCCAAGACGGCTTCGGTTGTCGGTACCAATGCCGCCCAGATCGGCCTTGCGCTCAACAAGCGTGCGGGCGTGCTGGTGGCGACGGGCGCCATCGACAATTTGTGCAAGGGCGCTGCGGGCCAGGCGGTCCAGTGCGCCAACATCGTCTTTGGTTTTGACGAGCGACGAGGCTTGCCCACAGTGGCGTGCCCGGTGTAGCACATTCGATTATTAACGATTTGGTAGTCGGGTATCGAGTTTGGCGCCACTTTTAAGCTGGTCTCATGATTGTGGCTGGCATGGCGCACCAACCGATGCCCATTTTTTGTTTGACATAAGGAGTCGTAAAGACGATGAATGCTGAGCAGTTCGATATCAAGATTCACGCCGTCAAGGGCGGCGTAACGGCGGCAGCCGGCTTTAAGGCGGCGGGCATCCATGCCGGATTCCGCAAGAATCCCAAGCGCCTGGATTACGCGCTCGTTGTGCCCGATAAACCCTGTCCCGGCGCCGGCGTGTTTACGACTAACCGCTTTTGTGCGGCGCCCGTGCAGGTGAGCCGTGCCAACCTGGGCGGTACGGACAAGGGCTATGGCATCATCGCCGGTGTTTCAATCAACTCCGGCAACGCGAACGCCGCCACGGGCGAGACCGGCCTTGCCTGTGCGCGCGAGACGTGCAATATCGCCTCGCAGGTCATTGGCTGTGAACCCCAACAGATTTTAGTTGCCTCCACGGGCGTGATCGGACAGATTCTGCCGATCGACACGTTTGAGACGGCAATTCCGTCCGCCTACGAGGCACTCTCTGCCCATGGCGGCGCCGATGCAGCCCGTGCCATCATGACGACCGATACGCATTCCAAGGAGTATGCCGTTCGCTACAGCAGCGAGGCCGCGGGGCACGCAGGCAATACCTATACGGTGGGCGGCATGTGCAAGGGATCGGGCATGATCATGCCCAATATGGCCACCATGATCGCGGTCATTACTACCGATGCCCCCGTCGAGTCGGCGGCGCTCCACACCCTACTGCTCTCGACCGTTAAACAGACCTTTAATAAAGTGACGGTCGATTCCGATACCTCGACCAACGACACCTGTATCATGCTGGCTTCTGCCGCTGCCGCCGCGGATGCCGAGGCCATCGTCGAGGGCACTGACGCCTTTGACGAGCTGGCCTTTGCCGTGCACGAGGTGTGCGAGAGCCTGGCGCGTAACATCGCGGCCGATGGCGAGGGTGCGTCAAAGCTCGTGACGGTTAACGTCACCGGCGCCGCCAACGACGAGGAAGCCGATATCGCCGCCCGCGCCGTCGCCAACTCGCCGCTCGTCAAGACCTGCATCGCTGGCCACGACTGCAATTGGGGTCGCGTTGCCATGGCGCTCGGCAAGTGCGGCGTAAAGTTTAATCAGGAAGACGTTTCCATCGACATGATGGGCATGCCCGTCTGCCGCGAGGGCCTGACTGTTCCTTTTGACGAGGACGAGGCCCTGCGACGTTTTGAGGCGCCCGAGATCGTGATTTCGGCCGACCTGGGAGCAGGCGACGCGGCAACGACCGTGTGGACCTGTGATCTCACGCGCGAGTACATCTCAATCAATGGTGACTACCGCTCCTAGACTCCAGGCACGCTGCGCATCTCGCCGCGATTGCGGGCAGCGGAGCACAGCGCGATAACGATACGAAAGACGAGGCAGATTATGAAATTCGCACGCGATTGTCGTTCGAGCGAATCCAACGAAGCAACTGCGCAGCTGCTGTTCGAAGCGCTGCCGTGGATTAAAAACCTGACTGGCAAGACGGTCGTTATCAAGTATGGCGGGGCCGCCATGGTAGACGAGCAGCTGCGTCGCGACGTGATGAGCGACATCGTTTTGCTCAAGATTATCGGCATGCGCCCCGTCATCGTGCATGGCGGTGGTAAAGCCATCAACGAGGCGCTGAGCCATTACGATATGCCCGTCGAGTTTAAGAACGGTCAGCGCGTGACCACGCCGGCGACCATGGATATCGTGCGCGAGGTGCTGGGCGGCAAGGTTAACCAAGAGCTGGTGGCGGCAATCAACCACCACGGTAACTTGGCCGTGGGCGTATCGGGCAGCGACGCCGGCACGCTCATCGCCGAGCCGCTCGACCCCGAGCTCGGACGCGTGGGCAAAGTGACGCATGTCAACACCGACTACATCGAGAACTTGCTCGATAGCGAGTATATTCCCGTCATCGCTACCGTCGCGGCGGGGGAGGACGGTGGCTTCTTCAATATCAACGCCGACACCGCCGCCGGTGCCGTTGCGGCGGCGCTCCACGCGCACAAGGCGATCTTTTTGACCGACGTCGACGGCCTGTACAAGGACTTTAGCGATAAAGACTCGCTCATCTCCAACCTAACGCTCGACGAGGTTAATGAGATGCTCTACGGTGGCGAGGTCGATAAGGGCATGATTCCCAAACTGCGCGCGGCCGTCGATGCGCTTGTCGGCGGCGTATTTCGCGCTCACATCATTAACGGTACCACGCCGCATTCGCTGCTCCTGGAGCTGCTGACCGATGCCGGCGTCGGCACCGTGATCCACTCTACCGAGACGGCCTACGAATTTGATACGCACCCGCACCCGCTTTCGACCTTTGCGGCGCGCCTGACCGAGAACCTCGACGAGGTCGAGAAGCTCCAGACGGTCTAGCTGGTTAGAAATCGTCACACCGTTACACCCACAGTCCGCGCCACCTGGCGCTTAACGAAAGGCATCTCATGTCACTTGCAGCTCAACAATCGCTCGAATCCCACTACGTTATGCAAACCTTTGGCCGCTCGCCGGTCGAGTTTGTCGAGGGCCACGGCATGAAGCTCACCGGCGACGATGGTCGCGAATATCTCGATTTTCTTGCAGGTATTGGCGTATGCAGCCTAGGCCACGGCAACCCGGCGGTGCTCTCGGCGCTCGAGGCCCAGGCCAAAAAGCTCCTGCATGTCTCCAACTACTTCTACATTGAGCAGCGCGGCCAGGTCGCGGCGTTGCTGTCCAAGCTCGCCAACGACGATGCGGACGGTGCGCGCGTGCTTGCCGACGCGATTGCCGCTGGCGACGAGACTACGGCGGCGGCGCTTGGCGCTCCGGCTGCGGGCGAGCAGGTGTGGGAGACGTTCTTTGCCAATTCCGGTGCCGAGGCCAACGAGGGCTCTATGAAGCTCGCGCGTCTGTATGCCAAACGTGCTGGCAACGGTGGCAACACCATCGTGTGTATGCGCGGCGGATTTCATGGTCGTACGCTCGAGACCATTGCGGCGACCATGCAGGATTGGCTGCAGGACAGTTTCCGCCCGCTGCCGGGTGGCTTTGTGGCATGCACACCCAACGATGTAGATGAACTGCACGCAATCTTTAAGCAGTTGGGAAGCGAGATTTGCGCTGTGATGCTCGAGCCGATCCAGGGCGAAAGCGGTGTGCATCCCATGACCGAGGAGTTTATGGCTGCGGCGCGCGACTTGGCACACGAGGTGGGTGCCGTGCTTATCGCCGACGAGGTCCAGTGTGGTATTTTCCGCTCCGGCAAGCCGTTCGCGTTTCAGACTTATGGTGTGGAGCCCGATATCATGAGTCTTGCCAAGGGCATCGCTGACGGCGTGCCCATGGGTGCCGTGGTGGCAAAGAAAGAAATCGCTGACATCTTTAAGCCCGGCGACCATGGTTCGACCTTCGGCGGCAGCTGCTTGGCCATCGCGGCGTGTGCCGCGACGCTCTCCGCGCTTGTGCGCGGTGACTACGCAGACCATGCCGCCAAGGTGGGTACCTATATGGAGGCAAGGCTCGCCAAGCTGCCGCATGTTACCGAGGTGCGTGGTCGCGGCCTAATGCTCGGCTGCGATTTGGACGATGCTGCGGGTGATGCGCACGACGTTGTGGCTCGCGCATTGGTGGCTGGTACCGTGATTAACGCTACAGGTGCACATACACTGCGCTTCTTGCCGCCGCTCGTGTGCGAGGAAGCCGATGTGGACAGCCTAATCGAGATTCTGTCGGGTGTCTTGGGCTAACGCGGCGCAATAACTCAATTTGGACCGGATTCCGGACTGCGGACGTGCCCCATGCGGCATGATTCAGCGGTCTGGAGCCCGTTTTGCCTTAGATTTGCTAAGGCAGGGAGACCTGCTGGTCAAAAAACATCAAATATGAGTACTGTTACCGATTTGGTAGCAGCAATTTTGGACTAATAAGGCCAGATGGCAAGTCGAAATGGCGATGAATACACGATTTTGATCTGACTGTTAGTCCTTATAATGGACATATGTTGCGTAACCTAAGCAAACACTATCTGTTTATATGTTGCAAGCAAAGTAGCAGTACTCATTTTTGCCATTTTTTGACCACGGACCTTGAAATAAGGGGTCCTTAGGGTTCGAATCCCATGCGCCGGGCACAAAAAAGAAAGGCCTCCAACACCGGAGGCCTAACAATTCAATGGTGGGCGATGAGGGATGTCCGCGTGCGGCTGGCGCCGCCCGCATCCGCTTCGTCGCTCCGCTCCTCGCGTGCTGCGCTGGAAAACGCTTCGCGTTTCCTCAGCTTCGCACCCTGTCGGGTTCGAATCCCTCTGCGATGGGTCCAAAAAAGAAAGGCCCCCATTGCTGGGAGCCTATCAAATCAGTGGTGGGCGATGAGGGATTCGAACCCCCAGCCTTGTGCGTGTAAAGCACCTGCGCTAACCGTTGCGCCAATCGCCCGTGCGGAGAGAGTATAGCAAAACAATCGCCCCATTCACCTCATATCCATTAAAGGTAACCGGCGCGTGTCACAGCGGAGCTGATTCAGTTGAGATTGCCTGAACATTCCGCCCCTCTTTACGCCCTCGGGTATACTTAAAAGCTACTGATTCGATTTGATGCCCAGCAACAGCAGAGGGGATAGTATATGTGCGGTTTTGTCGGTTTTGTCGGTGGGACGGATAACCAATCCGAGGTGCTCACCAAGATGATGGACCGCATCGTCCATCGCGGTCCCGACATGGGCGGTCAGTTTATCGACGGCCGCGTTGCCCTCGGCTTCCGCCGCTTGTCGATCCTTGACCTGACCGAGGCTGGCGCCCAACCCATGGCCAACGAGGACGGTAGCGTCGTCATTGTCTTCAACGGCGAGATCTACAACTTCCAAGAACTCCGTTCCGAGCTCGAGGCCAAGGGCTACAAGTTCCACTGCGGCGCCGACACCGAGAGCCTCCTGCACGGCTACGAGGAGTGGGGCGAGGCCGTCCTCGATCGCCTGCGCGGTATGTACGCCTTCGTCATCTGGGACAAAAAGAAGAACAAGCTTTTTGGCGCCCGCGACATCTTTGGCATCAAGCCGCTTTACTACTATCCCATGGCCGATGCGGGCGACGGCGCTCCGGGCGTGCTCTTTGGTTCCGAGATCAAGAGCTTCCTGGACTACCCGCACTTCCACAAGGCGGTCAACAAAAAGGCTCTGCGTCCGTACATGACGCTGCAGTATTCGGCAACCGAGGAGACCTTCTTCGAGGGTGTCTACAAGCTGCCGCCGGCGCACTACTTTACCGTCGATATCCCGACCGGCAAGATGAACATCGAGCGCTACTGGGATTGCGATTACTCTGCCGTCGAGAAGCCGTTCGAAGAGTATGTCGATGAGCTGGACGAGGTCGTGCACGAGAGTGTCGAGGCCCATCGCATCGCCGACGTCAAGGTCGCGTCGTTCCTCTCCGGCGGCGTCGACTCCAGCTATATTGCTGCTTGCCTCATGCCCGACAAGACCTTCTCGGTGGGCTTTGACTACAAGAACTTCAACGAGACCAACTACGCCAAGGAGCTTTCCGATAAGCTCGGCGTCGAGAACGTCCGCAAGATGATTACCGCCGACGAGTTCTTCGGTGCGCTCGAGGATATCCAGTATCACATGGACGAGCCGCAGTCCAACCTGTCTTCTGTGCCGCTGTGGTTCTTGGCCGAGATGGCCCGCAAGGACGTCACCGTAGTGCTTTCGGGCGAAGGCGCCGACGAACTCTTTGGCGGCTACGCCTACTACGAGGACACGGTCCCGGTCCGCAAGTACAAAAAGATGGTGCCGCTGCCCATCCGTCGCGCGCTCGGTAACCTGGCGCTGCATATGCCGTACTTCAAGGGACATAACTTCCTGGTCAAGGGTGCCGAGATCCCTGAGAAGTCGTTCCTGGGACAGGCTCTGGTATGGCCGGAGCGCGAGGTCGACGGCGTGCTCAAGCCCGAGTACAACACCGGCGATGGCGCCTTCGAGCTTGCCGCTCCCATCTATGCGCGCGTGAAGGGTCAGCCCGAGCTGGTCAAGAAGCAGTACCTGGACATGAACATGTGGCTCCCGGGCGACATTCTGCTCAAGGCCGACAAGATGTGCATGGCACACTCACTGGAGCTGCGCGTGCCCTTCCTGGACCGCAAAGTCATGGAGTTCGCCGAGCACATTCCCGACCGCTACCGCATCAACGAGAACGGCAACAAACAGGTACTCCGCCACGCTGCCAACAAGTCGCTGCCCGATGAGTGGGCCACCCGTCCCAAGGTGGGCTTCCCGGTGCCGATTGTCTACTGGCTGCGCGAGCAAAAGTGGTACGACTATGTCAAGGAGTACTTCACCGCGCCGTGGGCAAGCGAGTTCTTCAATACCGACGAGCTCATGCACCTGCTCGATCTGCACTTTGCGGGCAAGGGCGATTTCCAGCGCAAGATCTATACGCCGCTCGTGTTCCTAGTGTGGTACAAGCGCTTCTTTATCGACGAGGGCCAGCCTTCTGTTCAGGCTGCCTAGCCTCGGCTTACGAACGCCTGCGCGTAACGGCTCCTCCGGGAGCCGTTTTTGCATGGGTGCGTTTCAGTTACTATAAAAACCGTCCCTGCCAAATGGCTGAGAAAGGTGAAAGATGCACCATTCGGATTCCGCGACCGTGACCACGGTCGATACGCTTGCCAAGCTTCTCGACGTGTGCGGCGAGCTGCGCGCATCAGAGCAGGTTGACGAGCGTGCCGTGACCGGCTGCTCGTTTGATTCGCGCGTGGTCTCGGCAGGTGACGTATTCTTTTGCAAAGGTGCTGCCTTTAAGCCCGCGTTTTTGAGCATGGCGCTCGATGCGGGCGCCGTCGCATTTGTGTGCGAGGAGTCGCTGGTCGAGTCTCTGGAGCCGCTGGCGCAGGAGAGCGGTGCTGCGATGCTGGTTGTTGATAGTGTTCGCACAGCCATGGCCCTGTTGCCGCCGGAGGTCTACGACCGTCCTGACCACGACGTCAAGATCGTGGGCATCACCGGCACCAAGGGAAAGACCACGGCCGCTTTTATGCTCCAGTCCATCATCAAGGCGGCGGGCGAGTCCTGCGGCATGATCGGCTCGGTGAGTACCGACGATGGTATCGAGTGCTACGAGAGCACCAACACCACGCCCGAGGCCCCCGAGGTTTGGCGCCATATCGCCAACTGCCGCACGTCCGGTCGCCAGTCCATGGTCATGGAGGTCTCGAGCCAGGCGCTCAAGTATCAACGCGTCGAGAATCTGCCGTTTGACGTGGCGTGCTTCCTCAACATCGGCCGCGACCACATCTCGCTGATTGAACACCCCACGTTTGAGGATTATTTTGAGAGCAAACTCAGGATCTTTGACCAGGCAAAGACCGCCGTGGTGAATCTGGGCACCGAAGAGGTCGACCGTGTGCTGGAGGCAGCGTCGACGGCCGAGCGCTTGGTGACCGTTGGTGTCGAGCATCCCGAGGCAAGCCTGTGGGCGAGCGACGTGCGCATGGTCGGCTTTAGCATCGAGTTCAACTTGCATGGCCTGTGTGCCGACGAGTCCGAGGCGGGGGAGAAGATCCTGCTGGGTATCGCGGGAGACTTTAACGTGGAGAACGCGCTGGTCGCTATCGCCGCCGCGCGCGAGATCGGTATCGGTATCGAGGCCATCAAGAAGGGCCTCTCCAAACTGCGTGTGCCGGGCCGTATGGAGGTCGTGGAGTCGAAGGACGGCCGCGTGATCTGTGTCGTTGACTATGCGCATAACCAGCTTTCGTTCCGTTCGCTTTTCTCGTCGGTCAAGCGCGCGTTTCCCGCTAGTCCAGTCATTGCGGTGTTTGGCGCTGCCGGCGGCAAGGCGCAGGAGCGCCGCGAGCAGCTTCCGCGCGAGGCCGCACCATATTCCGACCTGATGATCTTTGCCAACGAGGACCCGGCTCACGAGGACCCGATGAAGGTCTGTCGCGAGCTTGCCGAACATGTTCCCGACGATACGCCGAACAAGATCATCCTCGATCGCGAAGCCGCTGTGCATGCGGCGTTCAAGGCGGCGCGCGAGGAGTACGTCAACCCCGATGCTCCCACCATTGTCTTGCTGCTGGCAAAGGGTGACGAGGAGCTCATGCACGTGGGCGACGAGTTCGTGCCCATCGAGAGCGACCTTTCGTTGGCCAATCGCCTGATCGATGTTACCCAGTTTGACTAATGAACCATGATGGCGGCGGCGCCCTGAGTGCGCTGTCGCCATAAGCGTGTTCCCTCAATCAAAACATGCCGTCCAAGTCCAAACCCTTCTACGTAAACGGAGTGACCATGTCCCACAACACCCTGCCGACCGTTGCCGAGCTTTCGGGCGAGATGCGCGAGCGCCTTGCCAAGGTCAAGTACGTCTTTACCGATCTGGACGCCACGATGCTCGCGCCCGGCTCGTGCGTGCTGCGCGACAACGACGGCAATCCCTCGACCAAGCTCGTCGAGGCCGTCGTGGCGCTTTCCCGCGCTGGCATCCAGGTAATTCCCACCTCGGGTCGCAACCGCACCATGATCCACGAAGATGCCCGCGTGCTCGGCCTCAACTCCTACATTGGCGAGATGGGTGGCCTGGTCATGTACGACCTCAAGGCCAACGACTGGGAGTATCTGACCGGCGACATGCCTTACGACCCCGCCTGCGGCCTCACGCCGCACCAGGTGATTGAGCAGACCGGCGTGTGCGAGAAGATTCTCGCTCGCTGGCCGCACAAGATCGAGTACCACAACGACATGTCGACTGGCTATAAGTACCGCGAGGTCACCGTCGGCATGCGCGGCGATATTCCCGATGACGAGGCGCAGGCCATCCTCGACGAGGCCGGCTGCGGTCTGGTCTGGGCCTGCAACGGCCACTTGACTCATCTGTCCAAGCCGACGACCCTCGAGCTCGATCGCGTCGAGGACGGTCGTGCCTTTAACATCAATCCGTCGGGTCTCGACAAGGGCGTGGCGGTCGCGCGTTTCTGCGAGCGTCTGGGCATCGAGCGCGACGAGACGCTGGCACTCGGCGATTCCGAGTCTGATTTCTACATGGCCGACCACGTGGGCACGTTCTGCCTGGTCGAGAACGGCCTGACCAGCGCCGGCGCGTCCGAGTTTCTTGCGTCCTGCGATAACGCCTTTGTCACGCGCGGCAGGATCGTTGACGGCTGGGCGGCGACGGCGGAGCTGCTCGTCGCGGCCCGTTCATAGCGCAGTGCCGTTACGCTTGGCCATATCTTTTCGAGAGAGAATCTGGTGAGGTAATGTCCGATATCGAGAATCTGGCCGGTGATACGCGCCCCATCGGCGTGTTCGACTCGGGCCTGGGCGGCTTGACGGTTGCGCGCGCGATTGCGACGGCGCTTCCGCACGAGTCCGTCTACTACTTTGGCGATACCAAGCGCTGCCCTTACGGCACCCGCACCGAGGACGAGGTGCGCTCGTTTGCGCTACAGGCGGGGCGCTGGCTTTCGAGACACGACGTCAAGATCATGGTCATCGCCTGCAATACGGCGACGGCAGCGGCGCTTCGCCTGGCTCAGCAGGTGCTCGATGTCCCCGTGATTGGCGTAATCGCGCCGGGCGCGCGTGCCGCCATCAACAGCACCCGCACGCGCCGTGTGGGCGTGCTCGCCACCAACCTCACCATCCGCTCGGGCGCCTACACGCGCGCCATCCAGGACTTGGATGCCGGCGTGGACGTGTATGGCTGCCCTGCCTCGAGCTTTGTCGAGGTTGTCGAGCACGAGCTCGCTTCGGGCGCGCATCTGCAGGAGCAGTGGCTCGAGAACGAGGATATTTTTGATACGCCAGCCGTTCGCGCGCTGGTCAACGCCACAGTCGAGCCACTGCACGATCGTGGCATCGATACCGTGGTGCTCGGCTGTACGCACTTTCCGTTGCTGGTGGGCCCCATCCGTCATGCGTTGGGGCCCGGAGTGCGCGTGGTGAGCTCCGCCGAGGAGACCACCCGCGAGCTGACCGATATCCTCACGCGCCGTGAGCAGCTGGCGGGCAACACCGCCGAGCCGCAGCATCGCTTTGCCACCACGTCCGACAACATCGCCGAGTTTGCGGTGGCGGGCAGCTTTATCTTTGGCCAGCCGCTCAAAAGCATCGAGCATGTCGATATCGACGAACTCGGTTAGGCACGCAACGTCGCCGGAGTCTTCGCCACTCTTTTGCCGAAAGGATAGTTCCATGGAATATATGCAGGTCAACCGCGCCAACGGCCGCGCCGCAAACGAGCTGCGTCCCGTTAAGCTCACCCGCGGCGTCATGAAGCACGCCCACGGCTCGTGCCTGGCAGAGTTTGGCGACACGCGCGTGCTGTGCGCCGCCACCATCGAGGAGGGCGTTCCGGGCTGGCGCAAGGGCGCCAAGGCCGGTTGGGTAACGGCGGAATATGCGATGCTGCCGGCGTCGACCGGCAAGCGCTGCAAGCGCGAACATGCCAACCGCAAGGGCCGTTCCATGGAGATCGAGCGCTTGATCGGCCGCAGCCTGCGCACCGTCGTCAACATGAAGGCGCTCGGCGAGTACACCGTTACCGTTGACTGCGATGTGATCCAGGCCGATGGCGGCACGCGTACGGCGAGCATCACCGGCGCCTGGGTGGCGCTGCACGACGCCCTTGCCATGTGGGTCGAGGCGGGCAAGCTCGAGCGCATTCCGCTTACCGGTCAGGTTGCCGCTATTTCCATGGGCGTCGTCGACGGCAACACCCTGCTCGACTTGGATTATTCCGAGGACAGCCACGCCGAGGTCGACATGAACCTCGTCGCCACCGACTCCGGCGAGATGATCGAGCTCCAGGGTACCGGCGAGCAGGCGCCCTTCGACCGCAAGCGTCTCAACGCCCTGCTCGATCTGGGCGACAAGGGCATCGCCGAGCTCATCGAGCTTCAGCGTCAAGCCCTCGCCTAACCTGCCAAAAGGGGATGTTGATTTTGGCAGGTTTAATCTGCGAAAACGCCGAAGTATAAGACTGCCGTTGATTGAGAGGGGAGAGGCCGAGGCCCTCGTCGTCCTCTACACGGCATTGCTATAAGAGACAAGGAGGCCAGCTATGGCACTTGAGAAGATTGACATCGACACCCTCGACCCGGCGGCGACCATTGTTGTGGCCACGGGTAACGCCCATAAGCTCACCGAGATCGAGGCCATTTTGGGCAAGGTCATGCCCGAGGTGCGCTTTGTGGCGCTCGGCCAGCTGGGCGATTTTGAGGACCCCGAGGAAAACGGCACGACGTTTTTGGAGAACGCCATCATCAAGGCGCAGGCTGCGGTCGAGGAGACGGGCCTTATGGCCATCGCTGACGATTCCGGCTTGGTCGTCGACGCGCTGGACGGCGAGCCGGGTGTGTATAGCGCGCGTTATGCGGGCGTACACGGCGATGATGCCGCCAACAATGCCAAACTACTCGTTAATCTGGAAGGCGTGGCAGACGAGGATCGCACCGCACGCTTTATGAGTGTCGTTGCGCTCATCGACCAAGACGGCCTGGTCACCTATGGCGAGGGCGCCTGCGAGGGCGTTATCGCACACGAGGGCCGCGGCGACCACGGCTTTGGCTACGACCCGCTGTTCCTGCCGGTCGATACGCCGGGCAAGACTATGGCCGAGCTCACAGCGGACGAGAAGAACGCCATCAGCCATCGTTTCCATGCACTCGAGCACCTGTCCGCCAAACTCACGGGCGAGGAGTAGGCCGTGCGTGCGGTGGTGCAGCGCGTGCTCAACGCCGGTGTGACGGTCGACGGCGAGTGCGTGGGCCGCATTGGGCGCGGCTATCTGGTATTGCTGGGTGTGGGCCATGGCGATACGCGTGCCGAGGCCGATAAACTATGGGGCAAGCTCCGCGGGCTGCGTATCAACGAGGACGAGAACGGCAAGACTAACTTGGCGCTTGCCGATGTCGACGGCGAGGTGCTCGTGGTGTCGCAGTTTACGCTGTTTGCCGATTGCCGCCACGGCCGTCGTCCGTCGTTTACGGATGCTGGCGCGCCCGATGTCGCCAACGAGCTTTATGAGTACTTTCTGACGCTCGTCGCCCAGGACGTCGACCACGTGGCGCACGGCATCTTTGGCGCCGACATGAAAGTCGACCTGGTCAACGACGGCCCGTTCACCATTGTCCTCGATACCGACAATCTGTAAGTAGCCTAATTAGCTACTTGCGTGGGGTTGTAACAGGGTGCTATAGTATTAGAGTTTTGTCTATCTTAGGGGTATTATCCCCTTTTTGAATTGCACCTTCTGGAGGCCCTGTTCATGGAAGAGATGGAAGTCAATTACGTCGACGACATCCACGAGAAGCTGACCGATATGGTGGGCGATCGCGTCAAGGTGAAGGCCAACATGGGCCGTACCCGCGTTGTCGAGCGCATGGGTACCATCAAGAGCGTCCACCCGGCTGTCTTTATCGTCGAGGTTGACGAGCGCCGCGGCCGCAAGTCGCGTCAGTCCTACCAGTACATCGACGTCCTTACCGGTCAGGTTGAACTGTTCGACCCCGAGAGCGGCGAGCACATCTTTACTCCGCTCGGCAACCAGCTCGAGGAGCATTAACGGTGACCGATCGGTCCCTCATCCTTACTGCGCCGGCAAAGATTAACCTCTACCTGGGGGTTCATACCGAGCGCGATACCCGCGGCTACCACAAAGTCGATTCCCTGATGGCAGCTGTCGGCCTAGCCGATACCGTGACGGTCACGCCGGCGCAGGCGTTGACCGTCCAGACGGTTCCGGCATCAGATTTTCCCATGCAAAAGAATACTGCCTACCGCGCCGCCGTCGCCATGGCCGATCATTTCGGGCGCGAGGCAAACGTGTGCGTGACGATTGAGAAGCGCATCCCGCTGTGCGCCGGCCTGGGCGGCCCCTCGACGGATGCCGCGGCGGTTATCGTTGCCCTGGCTGAGCTGTGGGGCATCGACCGCACTGATCCTGCGCTGGATGAGATTGCGCGTGGCATCGGCGCCGACGTGCCGTTCTTTTTGCATACGAGCCCCGCATTCTACGTGGGTGGGGGAGACGTTCTGGCAACTGAGTACCCCGCGCTTCCTGTGACGCCCGTTGTGCTGGTCAAGCCGCGGGAGGCGAGCGTTTCGACAATTGAGGCCTATCGACGTTTTGACGAGGCCCCGGTGCCCGCGACTGCGCCCGGTGCCATTGCATCGGCTCTTAGCGTGAGTGATGCGAAGATGGCGTATTCGCTCATCCATAACAACTTGGGCGTCATTTCTGCTTTGATGGAGCCGCAGATCCAGGCGGTTCTCGACTGGCTGAGCGAACAGGAGGGAACCGTTGCCGTGGACGTGTGCGGGTCGGGTGCCTGCTCGTTTGCCATTTGCGACACCGCCGCCACGGCCGAAAGGCTTGCCGGGGCTGCCCAGCAAAATGGCTGGTGGTCCTGCGCGACTGAGCTTATTCACAACACGGTTCAAATCGACGCGCCAAAGAAATAAAAATTTCTCTAGCACGCGGCGAAAATCTTTGTTACTATAGTCGAGCTAACGGGTTGTGGCTCAGTTTGGTAGAGCACTGCGTTCGGGACGCAGGGGTCGCTGGTTCAAATCCAGTCAACCCGACCAGAGCATGAGGAGGGACCGCTTCTTGCGGTCCCTTTTTTTAGCTATTGTTGTGATACCGCGATACCCGCGGTATACTCATTCGAGCTTGTCTCGCTGTTTTGTGGAGGTCTACATGTTTGGACTGAGGGCTCCTGAGCTCATCATCATTCTCGTCGTTGTCCTGATTATCTTCGGGCCCAAGAACCTGCCGAAGCTCGGCAAGTCCCTCGGCTCTACCGTCAAGAATATCCGCGAGGGTATGGAGGGCGACGATAAGGACGAGACCAAGCAGGCCGAGGACGTTGTGGTCGAGGAGTCCGAGGAGGACAAGAAGATCGCAGAGCTCGAGGCCCAGCTCGCCGCCGCCAAGAAAAAGAAGGCAGAGGACGGCGACGCGGACGCAGAGTAGTCCCATCCCTTTGGGGTGAGCACCTGACCGGCTTGCCCGCAGGCTAGCCGGTCTTTTTCGTTATGTTGACAGTTGATTGTTACATCATAGTTGGGGAGATATCCGTATGGACGCAAGCCAGATCGTACTGACCGCTGAGGGCCGCCAGAAGCTCGTCGAGGAGCTCGCTTGGCGTGAGGGCGATTACGCCAAGGAGATCGTCGAGGACATCAAGGAAGCCCGCGCGTTTGGCGACCTTTCGGAGAACTCCGAGTACGATGCCGCCAAGGACAAGCAGGCTCAGAATGCTGCTCGCATTGCCGAGATTCAGGCTATTCTCGCCAACGCTCAGGTTGCTGCCACCACGGGCGATCTGACCGTCTCCATCGGTTCCACCGTTTCGCTGATTGATCCCAACGGTGAGGTCATGGAAGTCACGCTCGTCGGTACCACCGAGACCAACTCGCTCGAGCACAAGATCTCCAACGAGTCCCCGGTCGGCCACGCCATCATCGGCCACGGCGAGGGCGACTCCGTCGAGGTCGTTACGCCTTCCGGCAAGACTCGCGTCTACACCATCGCCAAGATCGCACGCTAGACCACGGTCCCGCGTAAAGGTATGTTTTCGCTCCCTGGGACCGAATCCTGGGGAGCGTTTTAGTTTGAGGAGCTAACTTATGGCAGAGAACCAAAACGCCGCCGAGCAGGCATCGACGCTCAACGACGAGCGCGCCACGCGCCTGGCCAAGCGCGCCGCCCTGTTCGAGGCGGGCCAGAACCCCTATCCCGAGCACTCCGAGATCGAGGACTACGTTGCCGACATCGAGGCTAAGTATGCCGATCTTGCCGATGGCGAAGACACCGAGGACGTCGTGAAGATCGGCGGCCGCGTGGTCGCCAAGCGTGGTCAGGGCAAGATCATGTTCATCGTCGTGCGCGACGCAACGGCCGAGATTCAGCTGTTCTGCCGCATCAACGACATGGACGAGGCAGCCTGGAATACGCTCAAGGCCCTCGACCTTGGCGATATCCTGGGTGTGACCGGTGTGGTTGTGCGTACTCAGCGCGGCCAGCTCTCCGTCGCCCCTAAGAGCGCGACCCTGCTCTCCAAGGCCGTTCGCCCGCTGCCCGAGAAGTTCCACGGTCTCTCCGACAAGGAGACCCGCTATCGTCAGCGCTATGTCGACCTGATCGCCAACGACGATGTTCGCGAGACCTTCCGCAAGCGCTCGCAGATCCTCTCCACCTTCCGTCGCTTTATGGAGTCCGACGGCTACATGGAGGTCGAGACCCCCATCCTGCAGACCATTCAGGGTGGCGCTACGGCTAAGCCGTTCATCACGCACTTCAACGCTCTCGATCAGGAGTGCTACCTGCGCATTGCTACCGAGCTGCACCTCAAGCGCTGCATCGTCGGTGGCTTTGAGCGCGTCTTCGAGATCGGTCGTATCTTCCGTAACGAGGGCATGGACCTCACCCACAACCCCGAGTTCACCACGATGGAGGCCTACCGTGCCTTCTCCGATCTCGAGGGCATGAAGGCGCTCGCCCAGGGCGTCATCAAGGCTGCCAACAAGGCCATCGGCAACCCCGAGGTCATCGAGTACCAGGGCCAGACCATCGATCTGTCCGGTGAGTGGGCAAGTCGTCCCATGACTGATATTGTCTCTGACGTGCTCGGCAAGAAGGTCACCATCGACACGCCTGTCGAGGAGCTTGCTGCCGCCGCGCGCGAGAAGGGCCTGGAGATCAAGCCCGAGTGGACTGCCGGCAAGATCATCGCCGAGATTTACGATGAGCTGGGCGAGGACACCATCGTCAACCCGACCTTCGTGTGCGATTACCCCATCGAGGTCAGCCCGCTCGCCAAGCGTTTTGAGGACGATCCGCGTCTGACCCACCGCTTTGAGCTGGTCATCGCCGGCCACGAGTACGCCAACGCATTCTCCGAGCTCAACGACCCGGTCGACCAGGCTGAGCGCTTTGCCGCCCAGATGGCCGAGAAGGCCGGCGGCGACGATGAGGCCATGGAGTACGACGAGGACTACGTGCGCGCCCTCGAGTACGGTATGCCTCCCGCGGGTGGCATTGGCATCGGTATCGACCGCGTGGTCATGCTGCTCACCAACCAGGCTTCCATCCGCGATGTCCTGCTGTTCCCGCACATGAAGCCCGAGAAGGGTTTCCAGTCCGGTGCCGCTGCCGCCAAGGC
Source organism: Collinsella sp. SGI.180 (assembly GCF_050313455.1). NCBI lineage: Bacteria > Bacillati > Actinomycetota > Coriobacteriia > Coriobacteriales > Coriobacteriaceae > Collinsella > Collinsella sp. SGI.180. The sequence continues at coordinate 42,423 of NZ_JBNPLL010000009.1, read as the reverse complement.
TGCCGAGGCCGGCAACGCCGCGAGCCCGTTCGTTAAGTCGCTCAAGCCCACGCTCGATTACTCCAAGATCGCCGTTGAGCCGCTGTTTGAGGAGTTCGTCGATTTCGATACCTTCTCCAAGAGCGATTTCCGCGCTGTGAAGGTCAAGGCATGCGAGGCCGTCAAGAAGTCCAAGAAGCTGCTGAACTTTACGCTCGACGACGGTACCGGTGCCGACCGCACCATCCTCTCCGGCATCCACGAATACTATGAGCCCGAGGACCTGGTCGGCAAGACCCTGCTTGCCATCACCAACCTGCCTCCGCGCAAGATGATGGGCATCCCCAGCTGCGGCATGCTCATCAGTGCCATCCACGAGGAGGAGGGCGAGGAGCGCCTCAACCTGATCCAGCTCGACGCCTCCATTCCCGCCGGCGCAAAGATGTACTAATTGGTTCCGCCGTTCTACCGAACGGCGGACCAGCCGACGCTGCGCGCCGCCCAGGGCGACAATTTGTCATTCAAAAGGCAAGGCATGACCAGAAGGTCTATGCCTTGCCTTTTTCATGCCAACTTGTTCGCCCTGGACGTCGCTCGCTGTCGTTGCCAAAACATCGGCGTTGCCGGAGTAGTCGTTGGGGACGTTCTTAAACGACTACCCAACGGCTATTGTGCACATGTCTCGCATGACAGTTGTCTCTTTTATGTTTCCTTTAGCTGTCGCTGTCTAGGATGGGGGTTAGTCGGCAGGAAGGGAGCGCCTATATGGACGATGCGAGCGAGCGCGCAATCGAAGAGGACATGCTCGATCAGTTCAATTACTTTGATGATGAGGACGAGGAGCTGATCGACCGTCGCGAGCCAGCGCCGCTTGATTCCTTTGATCTGGTCGCTGAAGAGGCTGATGAGGTTGAGGACGAATCAACGGAGTCCCCACAGTCTTCGCGCCTTAACTCGCTGCTTTCGAGAGCCCCCATGCACCACGGCGTTCGTGCCGGCGCGCTCCATATGAAAACTGACTGGCACCAGATCGTGACGGCAGGCGATGAACTTGCCGTCGATGCGCCGCTCACCGATAAATCATCCATCGTCTGCCGCACCGGTATGCTTATGCTCGCGAGTGGAACGGGTGCCTGGCGCGTACGCGATACCATGAATCGAGTCGCCGCCGTACTCGGTGTCACCATCCATGTTGACTTAAGTCTCCTGTCGTTTGAGTGTACTTGCATCGAAGATGGCCACTGCTTTAACGAGGTCGTCAGTCTGCCGACAACCGGCGTCAACACCCATCGCATTTGGATGATGGAGAGCTTCCTCAAGGAAATCGAGACCTATGGTCGTCGCTTCACGGTGCACGAGTACCACGAGATGCTCAAGACCGTTGAGAGTTCAAAACCTGATTACGCGCCCTGGCAACAGGGCCTTGCGGCAGCCTGCGCCTGTGGCGCCTTTGTCTTTTTACTTGGTGGCGGTCCCATTGAGATGGCATGCGCGTTCGTGGGCGCGGGTGTCGGCAACTTTGCCCGCTCCCATATTCTCAAGCAAGGCCTTGGTCAGTTCAGCGCTTTGACGCTCGGTGTCGCACTGGCCTGTATCTCATATTTGCTGGCATTGCTCGGCCTCGCCCAGGTTGTTCCGGGTGCAATGTCGCACCAAGAAGGCTATATCGGCGCCATGCTCTTTGTGATTCCTGGCTTTCCGCTCATTACGGCAGGTCTCGACATCGCTAAGCTCGACATGCGAAGCGGTATCGAGCGTCTTTCGTATGCTGTGTCGATTATTGTGATGGCGACCCTCGTAGGTTGGATGGTTGCCGAGTGTGTGGGACTGGCGCCGGACGACTTTGCCCCACTGGGCCTTTCGCCGCTTACCCTTACGCTCCTGCGCGTGGTGATGAGCTTCGTTGGCGTATTCGGCTTCTCGGTGATGTTCAACAGCCCGGTAAAGATGGCCGCGGCAGCTGGGTTGATCGGCGCCGTGTCCAATACCCTGCGTCTGACCCTTGTCGATGCGCCGACGATGATTCCCTTCCTGGGCCTCAGCACGGGAATGCCTCCCGAGGCAGCAGCGTTTATCGGCGCGCTGGTATCGGGTCTGCTGGCAAGTTTGGCCGAAGTCAAGCTCACCTACCCGCGCATCGCCCTCACGGTGCCTTCGATTGTCATTATGGTGCCCGGTCTGTATCTCTATCGCTCTATGTATTACATGTGCACCTTCGACACAGTCAATATGCTCGGCTGGTTTGTGCGCGCAGTGCTCATCGTAGCGTTTCTGCCCGTTGGGCTGGGTGTGGCGCGTACGCTCACCGACCCTCGCTGGCGCTACACCAGCTAATTGGTACAAGGGGGACAGGTTACTTTGCACCAAATGAGTTGCGGTGAAATAGGGACTGAATTGCTGCTTAAAGGGTCAAAACAGTCCGTATTCCACTGCAACTTATGGGGTCGGGGGATTATCGGTGCCCTGCATCTTCATAAACTCAACGCTTACGAAGCGCGCGCCGTTCGTGTTAGGGTAGTTCCACCACATAAGTAGTCGCAGACGCACGTACCACGGGCGGGCGAGATGAAGTCCCAGTAGCTCCATCTCGCCCGCCCGTTTTTGTTGTGCACCGCGGCGTAACACAGAAAGGATTTTGCCCTTTATGCCTATCAATAAACGAGAGAGCTTGCTGTTTACTTTTATCATGTGCTTTTGCATGGTGCTCTGGATGAGCATCTACAACGTTGCCCTGCAGCATGGGGCCATCAACGGCGAGGTCATTGCCGACGCGTGGCTCGGCTTCCCCGTTGCCTATATTTTTGCCATGTGCTGCGACTGGTTTGTTGCCAGTCCCCTTGCCAAGGGTTTCGCTTTTAAATTCCTGGTCACGCCGGGGTTGCTCGCTTTGTCTTCCGACGCGCCTTCCCCATGGGAACCGTCTTTGAAGAGCAGCATATGGAGCTCGTGCGCATGCCGGGCGCTTCCGTTGCCGATGTCGTCGATGACGTTGCCGAGAGCATGGACGCCGAGCCCGCCTGCTAGGCAAGAGCCTCTAATCTAGAGCGCCCGCCGCACCCGGCGATTCCTTTTTTGTAGACGTTGTCGTATGGCTGCACGCGGAAAAGGCCACAGCGGTTAACATATACTCCATATGGGTAAAGAGACCAAAGCGCCGCCACGAGTGGCGCTTTGCGTTTGAAAAACTAGCTCGTCTAAGAGGAACTAGCATGTTGGACCGTTTTACCGATCGCGCGCGCAAGGTCATGTCCATGGCCAAGCAGGAGGCGCTCGATCTTCACTCAAATAAGGTGGGTACCGAGCATCTGCTGCTCGCGCTCGCCAAGGAGGACGAGGGCATTGCCGCCGAGGCACTTCGCTCACTCGATATCTCCTACGATGACATCATGGACACGCTCAAGGAGGTCCAGACCACCGTTCCCGAGCCCAGCGAGGAGACCGAGGCCGCTAAGCTCGCCTTTACGCCGCTCGTCATCAGCGTGATGGAGCGTTCCTTCCGCGTGGCGCGCGAGAACAACCAGACCTATGTGTCGACCGAGCACCTGCTCATCGGTATCGTCGAAGAGGGCAACGGCATGGCCATGGACATTCTCATGCGCCTGGGTGTTTCGTCCGCTTCCATTAAAAAAGCCATCGAGAAGCTTACCGCCAAGGATCAAGACAAGAAGCGCCCGCTCGCCGGTGCCGGTGCCGGGCGTCCCGGTACAGGCCTGCCGTTCTTTAGCGGCTCGGACGCCTCGCAGCAAAAGGGGGGCGGCACCGACACGCTCAAGCAGTTCGCCACCAACCTTACGCAGAAGGCGCGTGACGGCGAGCTCGACCCGGTGATCGGTCGCGAAAAGGAAGTCCAGCGCATGATGGAGATCCTTTCGCGCCGCACCAAGAACAACCCGCTTATCTTGGGTGACCCCGGCGTGGGCAAGACGGCCATCGTCGAGGGCCTAGCGCAGCAGATCGCTGCCGGCAACGTGCCCGAGAACCTTATGAACCAGAACATCTGGACGCTCGACCTGCCGGGTCTTGTCGCGGGCGCCAAGTATCGCGGTGAGTTTGAGGAGCGTCTCAAGAACGTAATCCAGGAGGCAACCGAAGCCGACGACGTCATCCTGTTTATCGACGAGATGCACACCATCATCGGTGCCGGTTCTGCCGAGGGATCCATCGATGCAAGCTCCATGCTCAAGCCCGTGCTCGCGCGCGGCGCTTTCCAGATCATCGGTGCCACTACGGCCGAGGAGTTCCGCAAGTACCTCACCAAGGACCCGGCCTTCGAGCGCCGCTTCCAGACCATCGATGTTGAGGAGCCAAGCGTCGAGGACACGGTCAAGATCCTGACCGCGCTCAAGCCGCGCTACGAGGAGCACCACCACGTGCGCTATACGCAGGGTGCCATCGAGGCCGCCGCGAACCTCTCCAACCGCTACATCCAGGATCGCTTCCTGCCCGATAAGGCCATCGACCTCATCGACGAGGCCGGCGCCCGCGCCCGCATTGCCGCCAACCGTGCGCCTGAGCCGGTGCGCGAGGCCGAGCATCGCGTGGAGGAGCTCAAGGCTGCCGCGCAGGAGGCCACCGAGGGCGACGACATGAACAAGGCCGCCGAGATTACCGAGCAGCAGAAGGCTGCCGAGATTGAGCTCGCCGAGGCCAAGGCAGCTTGGACGGCCGAGCTCGACGCCAGCCCGCTCACCATCGATGTCGCCCAGGTTGCCGACATCGTGTCCGTGACCTCGGGCGTGCCGGTGTCTTCGCTCACCGAGAGCGAAAGCCGTCGTCTGTTGCAGACCGAAAGCGTGCTCAAGACCCGCATTATCGGCCAGGATGAAGCTGTCGAGGCCGTGGCCAAGGCAGTGCGCCGCAGCCGCTCGCCGCTCAAGGACCCGCGTCGTCCCGGCGGCAGCTTCATCTTCTTGGGTCCTACCGGCACAGGCAAGACCGAGCTCGCCAAGACGCTCGCCGAGTACCTCTTTGGCAGCAAGGACGCGCTCATCAGCTTCGACATGTCGGAGTTTGGCAGCGAGTTCGAGGTCTCCAAGCTTATCGGTAGCCCCCCGGGCTACGTGGGCCACGACGAGGGCGGTCAGCTCACCAAGGCCGTTCGCCGTCACCCGTACTCGGTCGTGCTGTTCGACGAGATCGAGAAGGCGCACCCCGATATCTTCAACATCTTGCTGCAGGTGCTTGAGGAGGGTCGCCTGACCGATAGCCAGGGCAAGACGGTCGATTTCCGCAACACCGTGATCATCATGACGTCCAACGTGGGCGCCCGCGAGATTGCGCAGGATGCGAGCGTTGGCTTTGGCACCACCGGTGAGCAGGGTCTTACCTCGAGCGAGATTAAGGGCCGTGCGATGGGCGAACTCAAGCGCCTGTTCCGCCCCGAGCTGCTCAACCGTATCGATGACATCGTGGTGTTTCAGAAGCTTTCGGGCGAGAACTTGACCAAGATCGCTCACCTGCTGGTGGACGACCTGCGCCAGCGCCTGATTGCCAACGGCATGAACATCAAACTCACCGATGCGGCCTACGACAAGATCGTAGCCGAGGGTACCGACCTCACCAACGGCGCACGTCCGCTGCGCCGCGCCATCCAAAAGCTCATCGAGGATCCGCTGTCCGAGGAGCTGCTGGCCGGCGAGTGGGGTAGTGGCGATACCGTCATGTGCGACGTGGCCGACGGCAAGTTCGTCTTTAGCCACGGTACGGGCGAGATCCCAGCGCCGCGTCCGGCAGGTGCGCTTGGGGGCGATACCGCTCCGGAAGCGCCGCACACCGGAAACGCCGCGCCTGTGAGCAGTGGCGTAAGCTCGGTCCCCGGCGGCATGATGCAAGCCGGTTCCGGCGCGCTGTAGGGCGTAACAAAACCTTGTGTCCACGAGGGCGTTCCAAAGGAGCGCCCTTTTTTTGTTGGAAAGGCCCCTCGTTCAAAGTAAATCTCATTAAACATACCAACGGTGTATGCATAAGCGTTGATCAAGCGTTGAGGTTGGTTGAAGGGTCCAACGTCCCTTCGGCGCGGTCCGTCTACCTGCTTTATCTTAATAAAGTGGCGTTTCTCCGCCGTTAGCCGATGATGCGAGAGCGCTCGGCGTTTTCGACTGGTTTATGCAAACGAAGTCTGGGAATATACAAGGCGCATGTCATATTGTCTAACCAGTTGCGCCAAGGAGGCACCATGGACTACAAGATCACCGGCTATGAGCCCGCCCAGCTGTTCCATTTCTTTGAGGAGGTCAGCGCGATCCCCCGTGGGTCTGGCAACGAGAAGGGCATCAGCGATTTCCTGGTTGCGTTTGCCAAGGAGCGCGGCCTCGATGTGTACCAGGACGAGGTCTACAACGTCATCATTCGCAAGCCCGCATCTGCCGGTGCCGAGAATGCCCCGACCGTAATGCTGCAGGGCCACATCGATATGGTGTGCGACAAATTGGGCTCCGTTGAGCACGACTTTACGACCGATGGTATCGACCTGCTCGTCAAGGACGGCGTTCTCACCGCTAACGGCACCACGCTGGGCGCCGACAACGGTATCGCCGTTGCTCTGATGCTCACTGTTCTCGATGACGATTCGATCGTTCACCCCGCCCTCGAGTGCGTATTCACCACCGACGAGGAGACTGGCCTGGTCGGCGCCGAGACGCTCGACAAGTCCCAGATTAGCGCCCGCACCATGATCAACCTTGACTCCGAGGAAGAGGGCGTTGCCACCGTCAGCTGCGCCGGCGGCGTCGTCGTTACCTACACTTGCCCGATCGCGCGCGAGCACAAGACCGGTAGCACCCTCACGTTCGACATCTCCGGCCTGCTGGGCGGTCACTCCGGCAGCGATATCCACCTGGAGCGCGGCAACGGCAACCTCATCATGGCCCGCATCATCGACCGCCTGATGGTTGCCGGCGAGCCCGCCATCGTTAGCTTTAACGGCGGCACCAAGGACAACGCCATCAACCGTGAGTGCAAGGCTGTTCTGGTCTACGCCGACCACGCTGCCGCCGAGGCCGCGGCCCAGATCGCAAAGGGCATTATCGCCGACGTCACTGCCGAGCTCGAGGTCTTCGACCCCGGCTTTACCTGCACTGTCGAGATTGCCGACGACGCCGAGGTCGAGGCCATGGACGAGAAGTCCGCGCTTGCCCTCATCCGCGCCCTGCGTCTTGCCCCCAACGGCGTGATCCGCCGCAACGTCGCTACCGACGGCTCCGTCGAGGTTTCCTCCAACATCGGTGTGGTTGCCACTTCTGACGACGAGGTCAAGATCATGCTGTCCCCGCGTTCCTCGATCACCTCGCTGCAGAACGAGTTCAAGGACCGCCTGCAGACGCTGGCCGATGTCCTGGGCTTCGACGCCAAGTTTGAGTTCGAGTATCCCGGCTGGAGCTATGCCGAGCATTCGCCGGTCCGCGACGTCTTTGTCGAGAGCTATCGCGAGCTCTTTGGCTCCGAGCTGCGCATCGAGTCCATTCACGCCGGCCTTGAGTGCGGCCTGTTTGCCGAGGCCCTGCACGGCCTGGACGCCATCGCCGTGGGCCCGACGCTCTCCGATGTCCACACCCCGGACGAGAACATGGAGCTCGCTTCTGCCGAGCGCTTCTACGAGCTGCTCATCGACGTCCTCAAGCGCCTTGCCGCGTAAAGGTCGCCTTGGTTAAGCCGCTCTAAAACGGCTGGCTATGAAAACGGCCGCCTGGCGTAATGCCGGGCGGCCGTTATTCGTTACAGTGCGAGGATCCCAAGGTGCTCAAGCAGGATCTTAAGCCCGATGAGGACGAGTACGACGCCACCCACGATGGTGGCGGGTTTTTCGTAGCGCGCGCCAAAGGTGTGGCCGATCGCTACGCCGGCGACGGAGAAGATAAACGTTGTGACGCCGATAAGTGATACAGAGGGCACGATATCGACCGAGAGCGCGGCAAACGAGATGCCCACGGCGAGCGCGTCAATCGAGGTGGCGATGGCAAGGATTAGGTAATCGCCCAGGTCGATCTTTTCGGCATCCTTGCCGTCGCCTTCGTCCTCATCCTCGTCTTCGGTAAAGGTTTCCCACAGCATCTTGCCGCCGATAAAGGCCAAAAGGATAAAGGCGATCCAATGGTCGATGGGACCGATGATGCCCATGAACTGGCTGCCGAGTGCCCAACCGATTACGGGCATGCCGGCCTGAAAGCCGCCAAAGAACAGGCCGAGCACAACGGCGACTTTAAGGTTGATCTTTTTCATGCCGAGACCCTTGCAGATAGAAACGGCAAAGGCGTCCATCGAAAGGCCAACGGCGAGCAACACGAGCTCTGCGAGTCCCATAGTCTGGCCCCCTCTCTGCGGGCGAACCCGATTACACGACCACTCCCTCATTTATATGAGACCCGATGCTACCACATGAGCAGCCAAAAGAGCCCCGTCCCAAATGAGCTACCTAAGCGGTGTTCGCTCATTCTGTAAGCATCGGAATTTGCGGGCGTCACAGGGGCAAACCGTGAGAAACTTATTGACGTTTATGGAGCGTATACGATGGGAGCGATGCCTTGGATAAGAACGAGCTGCAAAAGCGTATGGAACAGGCCATCCGCCTGACGGCACCTGGTCAGCCGATCCGCACCGCCCTTGACATGATCATCGCCGGTCACCTGGGCGCCCTTATCTGCGTCGGCGACACCGAAAACGTGCTCGCTGCCGGTAACGACGGCTTCCCGCTCAACATTTCGTTTACCTCGAACCGCCTGTTCGAGCTTTCCAAGATGGACGGCGCCATCGTCATCGACGGCGACCTTACCCAGATCCTGCGCGCCAATTTCCACCTCAATCCCGACCCCTCGCTCGCCACGAGCGAGACGGGCATGCGTCACCGTACTGCCGCTCGCATGTCGGTGCTCACCGACGCCATCGTGATCTCGGTCTCGGCCCGTCGTGCCGTCGTCAACGTGTATGTGCACGGCAAGAGCTATGAGATTCAGCCCGTCACCACCATCATGAGCTCGGTCAACCAGCTCGTCGCTACGCTTCAGACCACCCGTCAGTCGCTCGACCGCTCCCTGCTGCGTCTGACGGCCCTCGAGCTGGACGACTACGTCACGCTCGCCGACATCACCGGCATTTTCTCGAGTTTCGAGATCATGCAGCAGGCAAAGACCGAGCTTAAGGATTGCATTGTCAAGCTGGGCAACCAGGGCAAGCTCGTGCAGATGCAGCTCGAGCAGCTCGCCGGCTCCAGCATGGATACCGAGTACGACTTGATGATTCGCGACTACGCAAGCGATTCCTCCGAGGCAAACGCCGAGAAGATCCGTGCCGAGCTTAGCCGCATGACGCCCAAGGACTTGTCCGATCCGCAGCATGTGGCGGCGGTTCTGGGCTACGACGACTTGGACGAGGACTCCGTCATGACGCCGCTGGGCCTGCGCACGCTTTCGCGCGTGTCCGTCGTGCGCGACGGCGTGGCCGAGAAGATCGTCGACGAGTATGGCTCGCTGCAGGAGCTCATGGACGACATCAGCAAGGATCCGGAGCGCCTGGGCGACTTTGGCGTTAACAACCCTGCCATTCTTGCGGACTCCCTGTACCGCATGAAGGGCACCAAACAGGGGAACGCATAATGGCGCCCGTATGCGCCGTGGTCGTTGCCGGTGGCAGCGGCCAGCGCTTTGGTAATCCCGGTGGCAAGCAGCTCGTCAATGTAGCGGGCCGTCCGCTTATGAGCTGGTCCATCCGCGCGTTTGACCGTAGCGATAAGGTCGGCCATATCGTCGTGGTTTGCCCTGCCGAGCGTCGTGCCGAGATGCGCCGCCTGGCCATCAGCCCGTATTCGTATAACACGCCCATCAGCTTCGCCGATGCCGGCGATACTCGCCAGGACTCCACTCGTGCCGGCGTGCATGCGGTGCCGGCAGGCTTTGAATACGTCGCCATTCACGACGGCGCTCGTCCGCTCATTACTACCGAGGCCATCGATCACGCTATCGACGTGCTCGTGAGTGACCGCTCGCTCGACGGTGTCGTGTGTGGCCAGCCCGCGATCGACACGCTCAAGATCGTCGATGGGGACAACATCGTCGAGACGCCGCCACGCGAACTCTATTGGGCCGCGCAGACGCCGCAGATCTTTAGTGTCGACGCCATGAAACGCGCCCATGCCGCGGCGATTGCCGAGGGCTTTATCGGTACGGACGATTCGTCACTGGTCGAGCGCATGGGTGGGCGCGTCCGCTGCGTCCAGAGCCCGCGCGACAACCTTAAGGTGACGGTGCCCGAGGACTTGCGTCCCGTAACCGCGATTTTGCTCGGGCGGATGGCCGAGAGAGAGGACCTTCCCCATGTTCAGTAACCTGCGCATTGGCCACGGCTACGACGTCCACCGTTTGGTGGAGGGGCGTCGATGTATCATCGGCGGGGTCGACATTCCCTACGAGCGCGGCCTGCTGGGCCACTCGGATGCCGATGTGCTCGCGCACGCGCTGGCCGACGCTATTCTGGGCGCCTGCCGCGGGGGAGACATTGGCAAGCTGTTCCCCGACACCGACCCCGCCTACGAGGGTGCCGACTCGATGGTGTTACTTGCCCGCGTAATGGACTATGCGCGCGAGCTGGGCTTTGAGTTTGTCGATGCCGACTGCACCATTGCCTGCCAGCAGCCTAAGATCACCCCGCACCGCGATGCCATGCGTGCCAACTTGGCCCATGCCCTGGGCGTTGACGTCGAAAACGTGGGCGTCGCCGCCACCACGACCGAAAAGCTCGGTTGGGAAGGTCAAGGCGAGGGAATTGGCGCCTGGGCCGTCTGCCTGCTACAGAAAACCGTTAAGGAGTAACGAATGCGTATCTACAACAGCGCTACCCATAAAAAGGAAGAGTTCCAGCCCATCGAGCCCGGCAAGGTCCGCATGTACGTGTGCGGCCCCACGGTTTACGACAACATCCACATCGGCAACGCCCGCACGTTCATCAGCTTCGATGTGATTCGACGCTGGCTCATCGCGAGCGGCTACGAGGTCACGTTCGCCCAGAACCTTACCGATGTCGACGACAAGATCATCAATCGTGCCAACGAGCAGGGCCGTACGGCCGCCGAGGTCGCGACGGAGTTCTCGGATAAGTTTATTGGCGTCATGCGCGCTGCCAACGTGCTCGATCCCGATGTGCGCCCCCGCGCCACCAAGGAGATCGGCCCCATGATTGCCATGATCAAGGCGCTCATCGAGCAGGGCCACGCTTACGCCGCCGATAACGGCGACGTGTACTTTTCCGTGCGCAGCGATCCCAACTACGGTCAGGTCTCGGGCCGCAACATCGACGACCTTATGGTGGGTGCGCGCATCGAGGAGAACGAGGACAAGAACGACCCGCTCGACTTTGCGCTGTGGAAGGCCGCCAAGCCCGGCGAGCCCAGCTGGCCGAGCCCCTGGGGCGAGGGCCGTCCTGGTTGGCACACCGAGTGCGCCGCCATGGTGCACCGCTACCTGGGTACCCCGATCGACATTCACGGCGGTGGCTCCGACCTTGCCTTCCCGCATCACGAGAACGAGTGCGCCCAGGCTGCCTGCGCCTGGCACCAGGGCTTCTCCAACACCTGGATGCACACGGGCATGCTGCTGGTCGACGGCGAGAAGATGTCCAAGTCGCTTGGTAACTTCTTTACGCTGGCCGAGGTGCTCGAACAGCACTCCGCTGCCGCCCTGCGCCTGCTGATGCTGCAGACGAGCTATCGCTCGCCGCTCGACTTTTCCTGGGAGCGCCTGGAGGGTGCCGAGAATTCGCTCACGCGTATCGCCGGTACGGTCGAGAACCTGCGCTGGGCCGCGAACCATGCGACGGCCGATGCCGATGAGGCAGCATCTGAGGCGTTTGCCGCCAAGGCTGCCGAGACCCGTGCCGCCTTTAAGGAGTGCATGGACGACGACTTTAACACCGCCGGTGCCATGGGCGCCGTCTTTGGTTTTGTCACCGAGTGCAATCAGTATCTGGAGCAGGCGGGCGACGCTGCCGACAAGGCCGCGGCTCTTGCTGCCGCCGATACGCTGGTCGAGCTGCTCGATACGTTTGGCGTTGAGCTTCCCGAGCCCAAGGTCGAGCTGCCGCTGGGTCTTTTGGGCGTTGCCGCCGGCTTGGTCGCCTACACTGGTGACGACGTGGACGAGGCCGCTGCCAAGATTCTCGAGGCTCGCGCCGAGGCCCGTGCCGCCAAGAACTGGGACTTGGCAGACGCCATCCGCGATCAACTCAAGGACCTGGGCCTGACGATTGAAGATACCGCCGCCGGCACCCGTATCAAATCCCTCTAACCCCCGCGGGTTTCCCAAGCACCCGACCGCCCGAGCCACGGCACCTTGCCTTTCAATCGTCGGGCATGGCCCCAAGGTCTTGCCCTCCTCTTTCAAGGCAATCTGCCGCACCTCGGGCGGTCGGTCTATTTGTTTCGTTTGATAGTTGTATTTAGGAGGCCGTCCTATGGCCGACAATCGCAAGCGTGCGCCTCGTGGCGGCAAGCAGGCCGCTTCTGGCTCGCGTTCGATTCGCCGAAATGACCGTGCTGCCGCTTCCAAGGGCCAGCGCGATCGCACCCAAGCTGCGCGTCCGCAGCGCGATCGCAACCGCGACGCTGTCCAGGCTCCCAAGGGCGAGTTTATCGAAGGCCGTCGTGCTGCCGTCGAGGCGCTGCGCACCGGTTTTCCCATCAAGTGCGCGCTCATTGCCGAGGGCGGGGAGCGCGATGCCGCCTTGTCTCGTCTGGTCGATGACCTCAACGCCGCGGGTGTCCGCATTAAGTATGTGCCGCGCGCGCAGCTCGATGCGCTGTCGAGCCACGGCGCTCACCAGGGTATTGCGCTCGAGGTGGGCAACTTCCCTTATGCGGATGTCGCCGATATCCTCGACCGTGCAGGCGAGGGTCCGGCACTTGTCGTGGTGCTCGACCACGTGACCGACGACGGTAACTTTGGCGCTATCGTGCGCTCCGCCGAGGTCGTGGGCGCGGCGGGCGTCATTATTGCCAACAAGCGCGCTGCCGGCGTGACCGTGGGCAGCTACAAGACCTCAGCCGGCGCCGTCATGCATCTGCCTATCGCGCAGGTCCCCAATATCGCTCGTGCGCTCGACGATCTTAAGGCCGCTGGCTTTTGGGTGGGCGGTGCCTCCGAGCACGCCGAGGGCAGTTGCTGGGATGCTCCCTTCGAGGGCCGCGTGGCGCTTGTCATGGGCTCCGAGGGCGACGGCATCTCGCGCCTGGTGCTCGAGAAATGCGACTTTTTGACCAAGCTTCCTCAGCGTGGCATGACCGAGAGCCTCAACGTTGCCCAGGCAACGACGGCGCTGTGCTTTGAGTGGCTACGTCGCAACGCCGGCGAGCTCATGGGGGAGGAGTAGCGCATGTCCAAGAAGAACCGCGCCAAGTCTAAGGCCAAGCGCTTTGGCGAAGGCTCGGCCAAGCCGATTGTCTCGGCCGCGACCTATGGCGTGGGCGGCAATGCGTTTGCGCAGGTTATCGCCGACCCGGTCTCCACGGTGCACTCCAATAAGCCCGAGCTGTTGGTGGTCGACGGCTACAATGTGATCCACTGCACGCCGCGCTACGAAAAGCTCGTGTACGACCATTCCGACGATCCGTATTCCAGCGACGTTCACGATATGGCGCGCACCGCCCTTATCAACGACGTCGCCGCCTTTGCCCAGGGCCGCTACGAGGCCGTAATCGTGTTTGACGGCGCTGGCAATATCTCCAGCGAGCGCCCCAACCTGCCGGCCCGCGGCGTGCGCATCGAGTTTTCGCCGACGGGCGTATCGGCCGATACCGTGGTACAAAAGCTCTGCATCGAGGCGCGCGAGGAAGGCCGCGCGTGCTCCGTGGTGTCGAGCGACGGCACAATTCAAGCCGTCGTCATGGGCAAGGGCGTTACGCGCATCTCGAGCCGCATGCTGGTGGACGAGATCAAACAGATCGATAACGACGTCCGCGAGGCAGAGGAAGCTCCGCAGATCAAGATGACTCTGGGCAGTCGCCTGAGCCCCGAGGCATTGGCCAAGCTCAAGGCCCTTCGCGGGAGGTAGGTAAACCTTCTATGGGGAGCTGCTTTCTCGATTGATCAACCAACTGGTTTGAAATCAATGGGTTGCGGCTTGGCATCGCCAAAACGAATAGTTTTTGGTTCTGGCGAACAGATAAAACTATTCGTTCTGACGAATAGTTTTGAGATGTGGTCGGTCAAAGGGCCTGTTGCGCCTTGTCCGCAATTCCTTTATTCTTAATTGGCTTCGCGCGAAAGCGCCAAGTGTGCCAGTGTGGCGCAACGGTAGCGCAACTGATTTGTAATCAGTGGGTTGCGGGTTCGATTCCTGTCACTGGCTCCATGAGAGTTTCGGGCTCTGTTCCCCTGTGGGACAGGGTCCGTTTCTATTTATGGCGATTAGCGTCGGGCTGGGAGCCTGCCAGCTTTCCAGTTGTCTTAATCTGTAACAAGCGGAAGCAAAATATCGGTCTTGAAAAAAGTTCCGCCCAAATGCGAACGGCCCTCAAATTCTTATAAATGAGAAATGGAGGGCGTGCGCATTTGGGCGGTACAGGGTGACCTTAATTAAGTTGGCTGAAATTCTATTCAGCCTCGTAATAAGTAGGCTCAACCTTTACGGTCTGCGCGCTGACGGTGCCGTAGGCTTCGAAGCGAACCTTCTCGCCCGGTGCCCAGCTGTTGACGTCGGTGTAAGCCTCGCCCTGCCTTACGCCATCGGCGTCATACAGTCCAAGGGTGATGGTGACGTTCGAGTAGGTGTACTGCGTAGTATTTTCAACGACGGCTGAATACGTGTAGCTGCCATAGCCGTCATCAGCGCAATCCCACGGGACATTGTTGAAGTTATTGGCTAGGCCCTCGTCCTGCTCGTTTTTCTTAGTGGCAGCGGTGCCGTTGGCAACGATGTCGTCAAAATCATCCTTGTACTTATCCGAAACAGTCAGATCGTATTTTTCGACAAGAACCTTCAGCGCAGAGGAGCGCTTGTCATAGGCGTCCGACCATTCCGTGTAGAACGAATCGCTCGAGGGGGAGTTGTTCTCTACCACATCCAATTGACCCTGGAGGGAGTTGATGTAGGAGAGGACGTCCTCCTGCATTTGGGAGTCCTTGAACTTTGCGTCTTTGAGCTCCTTGTCGATATCGAGCTCTGTGTTGATGAACTTCTTGTATGCTTTGCTGGTTCCGGTGTCTTCGCCATTTTGCTCCATCTCGCTTATGGCGTCCTGGCGAGCTTCATAGCCCTTGGCGATCGTCTCCATGGCGGTGTCATCAACATACTGAGGCTCCTCGCTCTTGTTGTTCGAGGAACATGCAGCCAAGCCGATCATGACGACCAGGCATGCAAATAGTACGGTAAGGCGTTATTTCATATCGCATCCTTTCCCTTATTCCGACACGTCATAGGCTACCACCCCTTGTCATTAAAACACTGTTATAAGGGAGCTTTTCGGTAAATGGGAGCGAATCGTTTTCAATTTGTTGAGCAACAAAAAGTATTTTGTGACCGTCCGCGATGATGATCCTAAGTAAGCCGAAAGTGCCTCCCCGCCTTTGGTCTTGAATCTAGCTGGGGCTTCGAAGTCGCCGGTTTTAACGTACTGGAACTTTGGCATAGCCGCTCCTGTCTACCGTGTTTGCATCTATTTTACTGAGGCAGACGAACTCGAGGCTGCGACAAAGGTGCGAGTTGGGGGGCGGGAGCGATAAAAGAAAGACCGCCTGAGGCTGCATTGCCTGGGCGGTCTTCTGATCTTGAGTCGTTCTCTACTGGAGGTTCATTGCTTCGGAGATAACTTCCTCGCGCGATGCGACTGTTTTAATGTCGCTTGTATCGAACTTGAAATCATACGAGACGTTACTGACTTTCGCTTTTTCGCACTTCTCGATGTCAGATTTGGCTACCGAGGAGAAGCTCATTACCATGTGGTATTTATCACCGGACCCCGCAACAAGAGTATCCATGCCGCTCCAACAGCCATAGCCGGTCCCTGCGAACAGCTCATCGTACTGCCCCTTGTTCAGGTAGTAGTCGTCGGTATAGGAGTTCTTGTCGTCAAACTGTATTTCAGGCCCACACGTCCCGGCCGCGCCGCCCTTTGCCGCGTTTTCGTAATAAACGCCATTCAGGTTCTCGTCTTCGTCGGCGTCAACGGTCGAGAGCACCCATAACTCAACCGTCGAGTTTTCCGCATTCTCTACGGCGTACGCGCCCTTAAACATCACGTGGTTCTTAGCGTTGTAATCTTCGTTCGAGACGTTGCCACAGCCTGCCATGGAAAGCGAAACGGCGCCCATCAATGCGAGAAAGCCCCTTCTGGGCAGTTGATTCATCGTCGGCCTTTCTTATTGCACACTAAACAGCTCCTTTACTGTAATACGGACGTTCATTCGATTTGTTGAGCAACAAATACGAGCGGTGCATTATTTGGGGTCAAACGGAGTGGCTTTTGTGCGAGTTGAGGGGGCGGGTGCGGGGGTGATGCCTAGGTGTTTCCGTGATTTGACTTGTCTTCGAACGGTCTGCTCGCCCGCATAATATCGAACCACTCTTGCGACAGTTGCGGGACAATCCGCGCCCGTCCTTTCTCTTCTACGACAAAGGGTATGCCCCCGATGGCAGGAGGCTCCTGCCCGTCGGCTAGCGTCGGACCGAGCAGATATGCGGTTCCGCCTTTGAAGGGGCAGGCGTTGGTGACCTTGACGTTCCATGCTCGATATTTGTATTTGACCCAGGCGATGGCAATCTGTGCCCTCACGTTCCGCGACCCCCTCAGATTGCTGCATTCATTACCTATTTCCATTCGATCTTAGGACTCATGCCGCTGGGCGACGCAAGGCCTGAAGCCGATTCGATCTTAACGTCTCTTTGTGACCTCCTTCGACCATAAACGGTAGTTAAACGCTGGTCGGAGGAGGTTTTAGAGGTTCGAAAAGAAGTTCTCAAAAGCTCCTGCAAAAAGCTCGAGTGCGGCTGCAATGATTTCCGTCATAAGATTGAAAACCTTGAGTGCTAGATCTGGGCGATTAACGAACAAAATTATTGCAAGCATTAAGGCGGCGAACGCGAGCAGAGGGAGCAGGCATCCCGTAAAGCAGTCTTCATTTTCTGACTTCTTACGACGGTTTCCCGGTTTCTCTTTACGGCTCTCTGGCTTCCTCTGGCGGCTTTCCTCGGCGCGTTGTTTTTCAAGCTTTGACTCGGCAATATTGCAAGTAAGTTCTGCAACATTTGAAAGAAGCTTTGTTGCTTCTGTAGCGACTCCGAGAACTGCCAATAGCGGGCTGTCGGTATCTGCGAGGACATAAGGCTCTTCATCAGTCATGTTGGGCATGCCGCATTCGCTACAGGTATGGAGTGGTTGCCAGTCCTCGTAATCATTTTGACCATTTAGGACGGCGTCGCAGCATTCGCAGCGCTTGATGTCCGTTGTGGGGTCGTAGATGAACTCTCCGCATGCGTCGCATACATAGCTATCGTTGTCCGCAGTGAACAGGGGCTGCTCCTTTAGGTCAGCATTGCAGTGGGGACAGTGATATGAGCTCACGGAGACTCCTCCTCTTATGGGGTAAAGGCGTTATTCAATATAGCCGTTATGAGGGGTAGTGTCCGCAGTGGCTAGGTGAGTGGCTAGGCGGTGGGCGTAGTGGGCGCCGTGGTCGGTGGCGGCGTGTTCGATGATGTGGGTCGCGCGGGTGTTGGGGTTGTAGGCGACGATGCCCGCGTGGTGGCGATCGCCTTCGGGGTGGTAGGCGTAGAGCAGATCCTCGGCAGATTCATTCAATAGCTCAAACGTAAGGCCAACCCAATAACAGGTTGCACTGTCGTTCATCCGACAAACGCTTGGAAATATGAACAGGTCACCTATGAAAAACATGTGGCCGAAAACCGACTCTACTGGGGAAAGGATGGAGGTAACACCTATTCAAGATTAAAGAAATTCCTAGCGGAGATGGACGGCGCTGTTCCCGCGAATCTCTGGTCATATAAGGAAGTGGGGTCGACGGATGTAGCAAGCAAGGAAGTGAGTAGCATCCTAGACGGTAAGTACTTTGACTTTCCCAAACCCACGGCTCTAATAGATAAGATTCTTGATATTGTTGCTGATAGTAACTCATTTATTGCCGATTTCTTTTCCGGATCTGGCGCAACCGCTCGTTCCGTCATCCATCAAAACATGCTCGACTCGGGATTAAGAAAGTTTATCTTGGTCCAACTCCCCGAGGTTTGCGACAGCAATTCGACAGCGTACAGAGACGGATACGGTACGATTTGTGAAATCGGCGAGGAGTGCATCCGTCGAGCAGGCGAGAAGATCAGGGCCGAGGTCGATAAGACAAACGAGCAGCTCGAACTCGGCGCCGAGTCCAAGCCCGTGCCCGACATCGGCTTCCGCGTGCTGCGTGTAGACGAGTCCTGTCTCAAGGACGAGTACGCCACGCCCGAACAGTACGAGCAGACCGCGCTCGACCTCTTCGCCGACAACGCCGCTGAGGACGCCCCGCCGCTCGACCTTCTCTTCCAGGTCCTGCCCACGTTCCGCATCGAGTACTCCGCGAAGGTCGTCGAGCGCGAAACCGGCGGCAAGGTGTGCTTCGATGACAATGGCGGCCAGCTTATCGCATGTTTTGACGAGGATGTCGATACCGTAGCGCTGGAGGCCATCGCCAAGGAGCGCCCACGCCACATGCCGTCTTCCGCGACGCATACTTCTCCAACGCCGCCGCCGTGGCAAACCTCGAGGAGCTCTTCAAAACCTTCAGCCCCATTACGAGGCCGAGCGGCGACGTGACATTTCGAGTCTCTTCGGCATGTTCGAGCCACAGGTCGAAAGCATTCTCGGTAGAGAGCGATATGAGGAAGACGATGGAGAGTGGGCTGACGCGTCTTCCCAGATTGTCCGCTCGATGACTCCGGCTCGCGAAAAATCTGGCGGGCAGAATCCGAGATGTGGTTGAATACGCGTTTTGGCTATCGTCTAAGCAAGAAGGATTTCGAGGCCATCTTCGAGATTCGCGGGCTGGAGCCAAATGAATGGACCGGTCGGTTCGTTGAAGATCTGCTGCCGATCAAATCAAAATGACGTCGCTGGTGAATCCCGTCTTCCAATTATTGGGAGACTTGCATTGCGGTTTGGGGCGTCGCTATAAAGTCCGAATCGAACCACACGTACATGGATTGAAACGTATGGTTCGATTCCAGTGCACAGCTATTTTCGATTACCCGCCGTTAGCTTAAAAGCGACGAGGTACAAGATGCCGCCGATAACGTACATGCAGGCATCAAGCGGATCTGGGGTACTAAACTCGAGCACCATGGGCGCAAGTACTTCCCAGCAGATTGAGCATCCCACCGATAATGCCAAGCTACTTGCAAAGTTGCATATCGGCGTTTTCCCACTCACCGTTTCGCAGAGGACGTTTACGTAGGCGGGAAAAATGATTCCTCCGCACAGATCTCCGAGCTGATAATGGGCGAAGTCGTAGGGGAGGAAAAAGTCGAAGCTCGCAATGTATCTGTTAACGAGATACACGATGCCGGCAAGCAGCGGCAAAAGATTTGCGCTGGAAATAAGCGCAGATCTGAATCGTTTAGCCACAGACCGCAAACATAGTCAGGCCAAGGCAAATGCCCAAAGCAATGATGATGATCTGGCTGCAGCCGTTACCCGAAGGGACCATGACACTCTCTTTCTCGATGCTATCGATGCATTAGTGAATAAAGTATGCCACAGGAGGCAGCGTATTTGTTGAGCAACAACCTGTGGCCGATACCGTGTTATAGGGCCTTGCGTCGGCTGAGGCATCAGCCGAATGACCTGGCACCTGTCGTGATGGCGCTCGACAATGGCGTGAGCACCGTCTACGCCCGTGACGGGCTATCGGTAGAACACATCATCTGGCTTCGAATAATGGGGGGAGTGCGAGTCATTGGCGTTTCTCGAAACGCTCGTTGCGCTCGCCGATTAATAGGCAACCCGTTGGGACTCATTACGCAGCCCGATTTAAACTGCTGACTTGGGTACCGCATGCATTTCGCATAGCCGCGGGAGGCTGCGGCAACCGCCTGACGCTATTTATGAGTCATGAGCTGTTTTGGTTATGCGAGATATCGAAAGGAATTCTAGGATGTCTGTAGATCTGAAAACAGTAAAAGATGCGATGAGCCTTGCGGCGAAGGTCCTGGTTGCGGCCGCGGACGTCATTGATGGCGCAAAGCAGCTCGGCGTCGATGTCGAAGCTGTCGGCGGCGCTGTAAAGGATGCTGCGGATGGTGCCGCTAACGGTGCACGTGTCGTTGCCGATGGTATTGGCAAGGGGCTCGGTGTCGCGGCCGACGGCTTTGGCGCGGCAGTTGGCGCGCTGGGCGGCGCCGCGAAAGCGTTGCAGGACTCAAGAGAGGCCGCCGAGGCTCGCAAGAAGATCAACGCCGCAAGGCAGTCGATTTTCGAAAGTGCGTCCACGGCGATGCCCCTGCACAAGTTTGTCTGCCAGCAGAAAAAGGCTGCCGATGCCGCGTTTAACGGCTTTGATATGCCTGGCTGCTACCTTATCGCAAAGTATCAAAAAGGCGATCACGATAAGAACTACAGTGACTATCTGGGAATTTATGTGGGCTCAAGCGAGCACATGTCGGAGGATATCGTTTCCACGCCCACGCGCTTGGGCGATCCGGATGTCTATGCCGATTACAAGTACCATCAAAACGTGATGCTATTTGTGTTTCCCTGCGAGCTAAAGGACCTCGATGAACGTCGCGAGCTCCTGCTGCGCTCGTTTGAAGGCAGCAGGCTCTACAACGGATCTGAGGTACTGGCTTAAGGGCTTGGTTGGAGTTGGTCGACAATCTAGATCTGTAACACGAGGACGAGCGTTCAGCTCCCAGCTGTTACAGATTTAGACAATCTGGGGGCGAGCTGAGAAGTGTCTCAATCTGTAACAACTAGGGAAGGAAAACCGTTCTTGTTGTTACAGATTTAGATAAATGGGAAACCGCCAGGGAAACATCTCGATCTGTAACAAATAGGGGAGAAAATGTTCTCTAGATGTTACAGATCGAGACAAAGGCCGGACCGGTCCCAGTCATCCTGGTTGAGCGAGGATATTCGGACGCACGAGGATCGTTATCGAAAGTCGATACCGCAAAGGTACTCCACCACACCAAAGTGTTCCCTCGGGAAATGTCGCCAGCGCAGCCAAATTCGCCGTTCTTCATATCTAAATTCAGCAAAACCGCAGGTCAAAGGTATATAGATACGCCCGGCACCGTGTATTTATAGGTTTTCGTTGACAGCCCCCAAGGTTGCATCGTATTATCTTTTTCGTTCGCGGGGGCGGAGGCCCAAAAGACCAAAGAACCTGCGGATACTTGAACGATTGGGAGTTTGCCCGAGTGGTTAATGGGGACGGGCTGTAAACCCGTTGGCTCTGCCTACATAGGTTCGAATCCTATAGCTCCCACCCGTCAAGTGCCTGTATAGCTCAGTCGGTAGAGCACTTCGTTGGTAACGAAGAGGTCACCAGTTCAAGTCTGGTTGCAGGCTCCATCCGGCGGTGTAGCTCAGTTGGTTAGAGCACACGGTTCATACCCGTGGCGTCACTGGTTCGAATCCAGTCACCGCTACCATAGGTAACACGGTGGCTTCTCAATAGTATGTTGAGAGGCCACTATGGTATAAAGGCATAGTCCCGTCCGGGGACGACCTGTTTAGAGGAGGGCTTTATGGCCAAAGAGAAGTTTGAGCGCACTAAGCCGCATGTTAACATCGGCACCATCGGTCACGTCGACCACGGCAAGACCACGCTGACCGCTGCCATCACCAAGGTTCTCTCCGAGACCGAGGGCTGCAAGGCTGACTTCACTGCGTTCGAGAACATCGACAAGGCTCCCGAGGAGCGCGAGCGCGGCATTACGATCTCCGTCTCCCACGTCGAGTACGAGACTGCTGCCCGTCACTACGCTCACGTTGACTGCCCGGGCCACGCTGACTACGTCAAGAACATGATCTCCGGTGCTGCTCAGATGGACGGCGCTATCCTGGTCATCGCCGCTACCGACGGCCCCATGGCTCAGACCCGCGAGCACATCCTGCTCGCCCGTCAGGTCGGCGTTCCCTACATCGTCGTCTTCCTGAACAAGTGCGACATGGTCGACGATGACGAGCTCATCGACCTCGTCGAGATGGAGACCCGTGAGCTCCTTTCCGAGTACGAATTCCCCGGCGACGACATCCCCGTCATCCGTGGTTCCGCTCTGGGCGCTCTCGAGGGCGACCCCAAGTGGATGGACGCCATTCGCGAGCTCATGTCTGCCGTCGACGAGTACATCCCGACGCCTGCTCGTGACAACGACCTCCCGTTCCTGATGGCCGTTGAGGACGTTATGACCATCTCCGGCCGTGGTACCGTTGCTACCGGCCGTGTCGAGCGCGGTGAGCTCAAGCTCAACGAGCCCGTCGAGATCGTCGGCATCAAGGATACCCAGAACACCGTCGTTACCGGTATCGAGATGTTCCGTAAGTCCATGGACTTCTGCGAGGCTGGCGACAACGTCGGTCTGCTGCTCCGCGGCATCAAGCGCGAGGACATCGAGCGCGGCCAGGTTCTCTGCAAGCCCGGTTCGGTTACCCCGCACACCAAGTTCACCGGTGAGATCTACGTTCTGACCAAGGAGGAGGGCGGCCGTCACACCCCGTTCTTCGATGGTTATCGTCCTCAGTTCTACTTCCGTACCACCGACGTTACCGGTACGGTCAAGCTCCCCGAGGGCACCGAGATGGCTATGCCTGGTGACCACATCACCATCGAGGGCGACCTCATTCACCCGATCGCTATGGAGGAGGGCCTGCGCTTCGCTATCCGCGAGGGTGGCCACACCGTCGGTTCGGGCATCGTCTCCACGATCATTGAGTAAATTAGCTCTCTGATACAGCTGACTTAGAGAACCCGGCACTTATATGGGTGCCGGGTTCTTTTCTACGTGGGTCTTTTGCCTGATGATTACGCTTAGCTCGCTCTTAAGTTGAGCGTGTGGGATCGATTAGATCTCGTTGGCTCCATTGATGTGTTCCAAATATGAATGGATCTACCGAGAACCAATTGATGCGAGGTTTTCATTGACAGCACTTACGTAGAGCTGATAAAGTACCAACTCGTGCCCGTACGGGGCGGATATGAAAGGTTCAGGATACATGCGTACTCTAGTTACTCTTGCGTGCACTGAGTGCAAGCGCCGCAACTATACGACCACTAAGAACAAGGCGAACATGCCTGATCGTATGGAGATCAAGAAGTATTGCCCCTGGTGCCGTCACCACACGCTGCACAAAGAGACTCGCTAGTCTCTAGTCACATACGCCAGTAGTTCAATTGGTAGAGCATCGGTCTCCAAAACCGAGTGTTGAGGGTTCGAGTCCTTCCTGGCGTGCCAGTCATTATTCCGTAAGCTCCCATTTGGGGGCTTACGGTTTACTCATGTATAAGCGCATTGCGCGGAGGTAACCCAAATGGCCAACAAGAAGAACAAGAAGAAGGCACAGCAGCAGGCGCCTGCCAACAAAGCTGCCGCCAACTCCAAGGTTGAGGCCAAGAAGGCCGTTGCCAAGAAGAGCGAGAAGGCTGCGAAGTCCAAGAAGAACGAGAAGCCCGGTTTCTTCGCCCGCACCAAGAAGTATTTTGCTTCGGTGAAGTCCGAGATGAAGCGTGTCACGTGGCCCGATAAGAAGGAGCTCGTGAACTACTCGGTCGTCGTTTGCGCTTCTCTGATCGTCGTCGGCGTCGTCATCGCTCTGCTCGATGCTGGCTTTGGCGAGGCTCTTGCTCTGTTCTCTGGATTGAGGGGCTAAACCATGTCTAAGCGTTGGTACGTCGTCCACACTTACTCTGGATACGAGAACCGCGTTAAGTCCGATCTCGAGCATCGCATCGAGACCATGGGCATGCAGGATCGTATCTTTGATATTGAGATTCCTATGGAGCGCGTCACCGAGATCAAAGAGGGTGGCAAGCGCGAGACCAAGGATTCTAAGATTTTCCCGGGTTATGTCCTGGTTCGCATGGAGATGGATGACGATGCATGGACGTGTGTACGCAACACGCCCGGCGTCACCGGTTTCCTGGGCGGCAACGGCAAGCCCGCTCCGCTTTCCCGCGACGAGTACAATAAGATGACTCGTCGTCCCGGTAAGGGCGATTCGCCCAAGCGTACGTCGGTTGATATTGAGGTCGGTACGTCCGTCCGCGTCACCGATGGCCCGCTTACCGACTTTGATGGCAAGGTCTCCGAGGTTAACGCCGAGGCAGGCAAGCTCAAGGTCACGCTGATGATCTTTGGCCGCGAGACGCCGGTCGAGCTCGACTTTAACCAGGTCGCTGTCATCGCTTAAGTTTTCGTCCGTTCGCGCGAGCGTGCTTCTTCTGTGACTGCTCATCTCAGGAGTGCTTCTAACACGTGCGTGCTTACGATATAGCAAGTACTTCACACTCGTGATTCGAAAGGAATGACCATGGCTGAGAAGAAGGTTGCCAACGTCATTAAGCTCCAGATTCCTGCTGGTGCCGCTAACCCCGCTCCTCCCGTCGGCCCCGCCCTGGGCGCTGCTGGCGTGAACATCATGCAGTTCTGCCAGGCCTTTAACGCCGAGACGCAGGACAAGAAGGGCGACATTATCCCCGTTGAGATCTCTGTCTACGAGGATAAGTCCTTCTCTTTCATCACCAAGACTCCGCCGGCGGCTCACCTCATCAAGAAGGAGCTGAACCTCAAGTCTGGTTCCGCTAAGCCCCAGGCCGACAAGGTTGGCCAGCTCTCTCAGGAGCAGCTCACCAAGATCGCCGAGATCAAGATGCCGGACCTCAATGCCAACGACATTGACGCCGCCAAGAAGATCATCGCCGGTACCGCCCGTTCCATGGGCGTCACCATCGCTGAGTAGCGTTTTTCTAGGTAACGACGGGTGCTCCGACCGGGGCGCCCGTTGAATGTGTGCAATAGGGCACACGATACGATGTGGGAGGGCTCACGCCCGTTTAACCACAGGAGGTAATGCACATGGCTAAGCATGGTAAGAGCTATAACGCCGCTGCCGAGAAGGTCGACCGCGCCACGCTCTACACCCCCCTTCAGGCTGCCAAGCTCATCAAGGAGCTCGACACTGCCAAGTTCGACGAGACCGTCGAGGCCCACTTCCGTCTGGGCATCGATACTCGTAAGGCCGACCAGAACATCCGTGGTTCCATCTCCCTGCCCTACGGCACCGGCAAGACCGTTCGTGTTGCCGTCTTCGCCGAGGGCGAGAAGGCCCGTGAGGCCGAGGCTGCCGGTGCCGACATCATCGGTTCCGACGAGCTCGTCGCCCAGATCCAGAAGGGCGAGATCAACTTCGACGCCGCTATCGCTACGCCGAACATGATGGCCAAGGTTGGCCGCATCGGTAAGATCCTTGGTCCCCGTGGCCTCATGCCGAACCCCAAGCTCGGCACCGTGACCATGGACGTCGCCAAGATGGTCTCCGAGCTCAAGGCCGGCCGCGTTGAGTATCGCGCCGACCGTTATGGCATCTGCCACGTGCCCCTGGGCAAGAAGTCCTTCTCTGAGCAGCAGCTCGTTGAGAACTACGCTGCCCTGTACACCGAGATCCTGCGCGTCAAGCCCTCTTCTGCTAAGGGCAAGTACGTCAAGTCCATCTCTGTGTCTTCCACCATGGGCCCCGGCGTCAAGGTCGATCCCGCTGTCCAGCGTGACTTCCTGGCTGAGTAACTTCTAGTTACTGCCTGAGCAAAGCAAGCATTGCTAAAGGAACCCGGTTCTGTCTCGTGCAGGACCGGGTTCCTTGCTGTTTCGGGCCAAAACCAACGCGAAGGAGATAGGCGCCTTTGTGGTGGTTTTGGTTCAAAATCCCCGTTGCGCGTCGTTTTGCCTGTGTTAAACTTTAGCCTAGTGTAGTGAATACCCGAGGCCGAAAGGAGCCAGACATGTTCTATAACAAACAGCAGCTCCTAGGCCTAGCGCTACTAGATTGGATAACGCGCTAGGGTTGTAATTTCGCTATAACGATTAGTTGTACCCGGGTGCGCTATCTTCCGCCGCTTTTGGGCGTGATGAGCGACACGGGTATTATTCTATCTTGAGGCACTCCATCTCTCCTGAAAGCCAACTGTATCTTTAGCCTGTCAGGAGGAAATCATGAGCCGCAAAATAGCAATCTTTGACACAACGCTTCGTGACGGGGAGCAGTCTCCCGGCGCCAGCATGAATACCGAGGAAAAGCTCGTTATTGCACGCCAGCTGGTACGTATGAATGTCGACGTGATCGAGGCGGGATTTCCTATTTCGAGCCCCGGTGATTATCGTTCCGTACAGGAGATTGGCAAGATCGCGGGTGACCGGTGCACGGTATGCGGTCTCACCCGTGCGGTCGATAAGGATATCGAAGTGGCCGCAGAAGCCCTCAAGACGGCTCAGAGGCCCCGTATCCACACCGGTCTGGGTGTGAGTCCCAGCCATTTGCGCGACAAGCTCCATATGACCGAAGACGAGGCTATCGAGCGTGCCGTTCACGCTGTAAAGCACGCTCGTAAGTTTGTCGACGATGTCGAGTTTTATGCCGAGGATGCGGGCCGCTCCGATCAGGAATTCCTGGTCCGCATTATCGAGGCAGCGATCAAGGCCGGCACTACGGTCGTGAATATTCCGGACACCACGGGCTATAACATGCCCTGGGAGTTTGGTGCTCGTATTCGCGATCTGCGCGAGCGCGTGGCCGGAATCGAGGACGTTACGATTTCGGTCCACACGCATAACGATCTGGGCATGGCCACAGCCCTTGCACTCGAGGCCGTCCGCAATGGCGCGACGCAGATCGAGTGCACCATCAACGGCTTGGGCGAGCGCGCGGGCAACACGGCGCTCGAGGAGGTCGTCATGGCCATGAGGATGCACGAGCAGGATCTGGATGCACATACCGATATCGTGACGACCGAGCTTACGCGCGCATCTAAGCTCGTCAGTTCAATCACTGGTATCAACGTGCAGCCCAACAAGTCCATTGTGGGCGCTAATGCGTTTGCCCACAGCTCGGGCATTCACCAGGATGGCGTGCTCAAGGCGCGTGACACCTACGAGATTATCGATCCCAAGGACGTGGGTGCAGCGGGATCCGAGATTATCCTTTCGGCACGTTCGGGCCATGCGGCACTGCGCCATCGTCTCGCTGAGCTGGGTTATACGTTTGGCGATGAGGAATTCGAGTCGATCTATCAGCGCTTCTTGGAGATTGCAGATCAAAAGAAAGAGGTCTTTGACGAGGACCTGGAGTCGATGATTCAGGAGCGCCAGCGCGAGGTCAAGGCGATCTACACCCTCGACGCGCTCCAGGTTTCCTGCGGCGATCCGCTTATTCCTACGGCCACGGCAACCATCACGGACGAGGACGGCGCGACACGGGTGGTTTGCTCGACGGGTGCCGGTCCGGTTGATGCGGCCTACAAGGCGGTTGACAAGGCCATCTCTGCCCATGGTGAGCTGACGGAGTTCAACGTTAAAGCCATTACGCGTGGTATCGACGCCATCGGTGAGGTGACGGTGCGCATCACCGCCGAGGACGGCAAGATCTACACCGGCCGCGGCGCGGATACCGACATTATCGTGAGCTCGGCCAAGGCTTACATCAACGCTATTAACCGCATGATTCAGACTAACCGTTCCAAGGCGGGCAAGTAACGATTTTCGGCAGGGCAAAGCCCGCTTGAGAGGGGAATCACATGGCACGTCCCATGACCGTAGCAGAGAAAATTTTGGCGGCACACGCAGGCCTGGACGAGGTAAAGCCGGGCCAGCTGGTCGAATGCGACCTGGACATCGTGCTCGCCAACGACATTACCGCGCCCATTGCAATCGATGTCTTTCGCGAGCTGGGTGCCACCGAGGTATTTGATCGCGATCGCATTTGCCTGGTGCCCGATCACTATGCGCCCAACAAGGACATCAAGAGCGCCGAGCAGACCAAAAAGATGCGAGATTTTGCGCACGAGCAGCATGTGACGCACTATTACGAGCAAGGTTGCGCGGGCATTGAGCACGCCCTGCTGCCCGAGCGCGGCGTGGTGGTCCCGGGCGATCTGATTATCGGTGCCGACTCGCATACCTGCACGTATGGCGCCTTGGGTGCGTTTTCGACCGGCGTGGGCTCAACAGACGCCGGCGTGGGCATTGCCACGGGGCGCGCATGGTTTAAGGTGCCGCCGACGATTCGCTTTGAGATTAATGGCGAGCTTGAGGACGGCGCCACTGCCAAGGACATCATCCTGCACATTATCGGCATGATCGGCGTGGACGGTGCCCTGTACCAGGCCATGGAGTTTGCCGGCAGCACCATCGAGGGCCTGTCGATGGAAGGTCGCATGACAATTTCGAACATGGCGATCGAAGCGGGCGGCAAGGCGGGCATTATCGAGGTCGATGATGTTGCCCGCGCCTGGCTCAAGGGGCGCTGCGAACGTGATTACGTTGAGTATCACGCCGATCCAGACGCCGAGTATGCCCAGGTTATTGCCATTGACGCGGCCGACATTAAGCCGTGTGTATCGTGGCCGCATCTGCCCAGCAACACCCATCCGGTGAGCGAGAGCCGTCACATCATGATCGACCAGGCGGTAATCGGCTCGTGCACCAACGGACGTATCGAGGATATGCGTGCTGCGGCCGAAGTCATGCGCGGCCATAAGGTTGCCGACGGGCTGCGTTGCATCGTGATTCCGGCGACCCAGGCGGTCTTCCGCCAGTGCATGAAGGAGGGATTGACCGACATTTTCCTAGATGCCAACTGTGTGTTCTCCACGCCCACGTGCGGTCCGTGCCTGGGCGGCTACATGGGCATCTTGGCGGCGGGGGAGCGTTGCGTTTCTACGACCAACCGCAACTTTGTCGGCCGTATGGGCGACCCCACGTCCGAGGTCTATCTGGCCTCGCCGGCCGTAGCGGCTGCTTCTGCCGTGGCGGGGCACATATGCTTGCCGTCTGACCTGTAGGGGCTACGGGGTCCTTCGACCTTTGCTCGCTACTGCGGACAGTCCTGGCACTTTTTTGTTCGCCGAAGGCGAACGCTAACTTTCCATTAGCTTTTTTGTAGCCGAAACGCGAACGAGGGATTTGATATTTGCTTGCGTCGAGTTCCGCACGAGCCGGAGAGCACTTAATGTGCTCTCCGTGCGAGCAGGACTGTCCGAGTAAGTAAGTAAATATCAAATCCCCCGCATTCCATGTTTGAACGGAGAATGATATGAACTTTGAAGGTTCGGTTTTTCGATATGGTCGTGACGTTGATACGGATGTCATCATTCCTGCTCGGTATTTGAACTCGTCGGATCATGCGCATTTGGCTTCGCATGCTATGGAGGATATTGATCCCGCGTTTGCCTCTGCCGTGAGGCCCGGTGACATCATTGTGGCTGAGGAGAACTTTGGTTGCGGTTCTTCGCGTGAGCATGCCCCGGTTGCCATTAAGGCTGCAGGGGTGTCGTGTGTTATTGCCAAGAGCTTCGCACGCATCTTCTATCGCAATGCCATTAACGTGGGCCTGCCCATTATGGAGTGCCCCGAAGCCGTCGATGCGATTTGTGCCGGCGATACCGTGAAGGTCGATACCGATGCGGGTGTCATCACCAACGAGCGTACTGGCGAGACTTTTACAGCTGAGCCGTTCCCGCCATTTATTGCCGAGATTATCGAGGCCGGCGGTTTGGTTGCGCGCACGCGTGCCAAGATTGTCGCGGCAAAGGGTCAGGAGGCGTAAGCGATTATGACGGTCAAGCTGGATAATCCGTTTGCAAACGGGCCGAGTAGCGAGAGCTGGAGCTGCAACGTGAAGAAGACCTATAAGATCTGCTGTCTTCCTGGTGACGGAATTGGGCCCGAGGTTATTACCGAGGGTAAGAAGGTGCTGGCTGCCGCGGGCAAGCGCGCTGGCATAGAGTTTGCCTTTGAGGATCACCTGATTGGTGGCGCGGCGATCGATGCGTGCGGCAATCCGCTGCCCGATGAAACCCTTGCGGCGGCAAAGGCGTCGGACGCCGTGCTGTTGGCATCCGTCGGTGGCCCAAAGTGGGATTCGACCGATCCGGCGGCCCCGCGCCCCGAGCAAGGCTTGCTGCGTATCCGCAAAGAACTCGGCCTCTATACCAACCTTCGCCCCGTAAAAATCTACGACGCACTTGCCAGCGCATCGACGCTTCGTCCCGAAGTCATCAAGGGTGTTGACATGGTACTCGTCCGCGAACTTACCGGTGGCATTTACTTTGGCAAGCACGAGCGCT
The DNA here is from genome assembly GCF_050313455.1 of Collinsella sp. SGI.180. NCBI lineage: Bacteria > Bacillati > Actinomycetota > Coriobacteriia > Coriobacteriales > Coriobacteriaceae > Collinsella > Collinsella sp. SGI.180. The sequence goes on along the minus strand of NZ_JBNPLL010000009.1, from coordinate 12,142 downwards.
TTTATGACGAGGGCGGCGCGGGCACCGACGGTGTGGCTGGCCAGCGCGCGGTTGACGTAATGGAGTACCGCGAGTACGAAGTTGAGCGCATCGCCCGCCAGGCGTTCGAGGCAGCTCGCAAGCGCCGCGGCAAGGTGACAAGCGTGGACAAGCGCAATGTATTGGAGACGAGCCGCATGTGGCGTGAGATCGTGCATCGCGTGCATGACGAGGAGTATCCAGATGTAGAGCTTGAGGACCTGCTCGTCGACAACGCCGCCATGCAGCTCATTAACCGGCCGGCCGACTTTGACGTCGTAGTTACGGAGAACATGTTCGGCGACATTCTCTCCGACGAGGCGGCACAGATTACCGGATCGCTCGGCATGCTTGCCTCGGCTTCGCTGGGCGATGGCGTGTCGCTGTTTGAGCCGAGCGCCGGCAGCGCGCCCGACATCGCGGGGCTCGGTATCGCTAACCCGCTCGCGCAGATCCTGTCGGCGGCAATGCTGCTCACGTACGCGCTCGACATGGGTGGGCAGGCTGCTTGGATCGAAAATGCCGTGGCACGTGTGCTTGATGAAGGCTGGCGCACCCGCGACATTGCCGATGCCAGTACCCCTGCCGATAAGATCATCGGCACGACCCAGATGGGCGATAAGGTCATCGCCGCGCTGTAGTGTTGAGATGTCCGGAACCACCACAAAGGCACCTGTCCCCTTTGTGGTGGTTACCAGGGGGTTCTGGCGGTTGAGGACTCGATTGCCTCGTGGCGCTTGAGCTCGCGGCGCATGGTTTGCGAATTGAGCCAGGCTGCCTGCCATCCACGGATGGGGTAGCGCGCCTCGTCCAGCTCAAACTGCGTATAGCCGCAGGCGTTGATAATCGTCGTCCCGCATGCGTGCTGGCGTTCGCGTTGAAAGTCGCGAACATAGCATTGGTGCACATGCCCGTGCACCATGTAGTCGGGATTCCATGTCTCGAGTGCTGTGTTAAAGCATTCGAATCCCCGATGCGGCAGATCGTCCAGATCGCCCATGCCGGCGGCGGGCGCATGGGTGAGCAAGATGTCGCAGCCGCCGACCATCCTCACTTTGCGGGACAGCTTACGCATGCGCTTGGCCATCTCGCGCTCGGTGTACATGTTAGTGCCATCTCGGTAACGCATGGAGCCGCCAAGCCCCGCAATGCGGACGCCGCGATACGCGTACACGGTGTCTTCGACACAGATGCAGCCGCCCGGTGCATGACGCGCGTAGCGGTCATCGTGATTGCCACGCACGTAGATGAGCGGTCTGTTGATGACCGTGACCAAAAACTCAAGATAGTCCGGGTCCAGATCGCCAGCGGACAAAATTAGGTCGACACCCTCAAAGCGTTCCTTGCGAAAGCACTCCCACAGGCATCGCTCTTCGGTATCGGCTATGGCAAGGATTTTCATAGGGCGCGGACCTTCGGCTCATCGTCAGGCTGCGGAATGGTGCCCACCACGTTGTCTGCCAGCCAGTCCATCTCGACGATTTGCGTGCTCGGCAGTGGGGGAAAGCCCTCAATCTGCACCACGCCGTCTTGGCTATGGAGCTCGCCGCCAAATGGATTGATGGAGCCCTCGACGATGCCATTGCGGAGGAGCTGAACAAGCTTGCGCGTCTGATAGGGCAGGCCCGGAGCGTAGCGAATGTCGATAACGCCCGAGCTCATGCCATACCAGTAGTTGACGGCGCGGACCTGGCTGTCGTCACTGGTCTCGTCCCAGGTGCCATGCAGCAGACTTCGCACGATAAGCTCGTAGTATCGGCCCCAGTTCCACACCGGCATGGCAATGCCGACGACCTTGCCATCGACCAGACGGTGGAGTCCGTAGGCCGTGGGGTCTTCGAGCGACTTTGACATGTCGGCGCCGGTCATGACGCTCACGCCTTCGCGGCACATGGCCTCGGCAAGGCCTCCGGCGGGCACATCGCCCCAGGTCAGGATAATTTGCGCACGGGGGTCGAGCAGCGAGGCTCCAATCGCAAAGGCGTTGATCTCGCTGAGTGCACCCGAGGCGAAGACCGACGCGTGGTAACCGATGCGGTGGTTGTCCGCCATGCTGGCGGCAAGGGCGCCCAGGAGAAACTTTGCTTCGTACATCTTGCCAAAGTACGAACGGACGCTTTGGTGAGGAAGGCCGATGGAGCAGTTAAGGAACCGAACCCGGGGATATTCAACGGCAGCCCTGAGCGTGTATTCCATCAGGCGGTGCGAGGTCGAGAAGATGACGTTTGCTCCATGTTTGACAGCCGTTTCCACGGCGGCGTAGAACACGTCCGGATCGTGGCAGTCCTCAAACGCCTCGGTGCGCACGATACCTCCAAAATGCTCATCGAGATACTGACGCCCTTGGTCGTGCAGGCTGTCCCAGCTCGACGTCGCACAGGTGAATTCATGGATAAAGGCGATGCGCAGGGGGTTGGCCGCCGAATAGACGGTCTTGCCCATAAAGAAGTTGAGCATGCCGGAGGTGGACTTGGCGGGCAACCCCTCCTCATCGACGTTCGGCGCTTCGACAAGATCGACCTTGTCCTCGTCACTTTTCCCGGCGATGACCAGTTCGCGCCAGATCTTGCACAGGCGGTTTACGACGATATCCGTCGGCGTATCCAGCAGGCGGTCCTGGTTGTACACATTGAGGTAGACGAGCATGGCGTCGGCGGGCGTAATGTCCAGGTGGTCGCCGCCCGCGCGAAGGTAGGCGCGCTTAAAGAGTAGGAAGGTGTGGCGCAGGTAGTCGACCTTTTTTTGGGGCCATTTTTCGATAAGGTTCTGACCGAGCATCTTGGCGAGCGTTTCGTAGCTTCCTTCGCGCGAGAACTCGATCTCGTATAGGGGGCAGACACGCCAAAACGCGCAGAACTCGCCGTACAGGCGACTTTCGACGGAATCCCATTTGCCGGGGTAGAGGCGGGTGACCTTGGCCGAAACCGTCGGGGCGTCCAGGAATTTGAGGACGCTGACGCGCTTGTTGCCCTCTTGGACATAGAACCTATGCATGAACTCGGTGACAATGATGGGGTCGCGATAGCCCTCGGTTACCTGAATGTCGTAGAGGTTGGACCACTTGCGGGCGAACTCGGTGCTAAACGGCAGCAGGGGCATAAAGTTGCATGAAAAGGCGGACTGACGGCCCTTGGTAACCGTGCCGACAACCATTTCGAGCGGAATATCCCGCAGGCCGACATTCTCTCGCTGACCTAGGGGGAGCTGGGCAACCAAACTGTCGAGGTCCGTAAGGTATGGATGCTCGCTTTGGCTAATGGCGCGTCGACGTCCTTGCTCGCCGCGCTTGCGTGCTTGACGGTAGGCCTCTTCCATAGTTTGCTCCCTTAGTCGTTTAAACAACTGTATGAACTATGGTACCACGAATGAAAACCTCCCATTTTCCGATGTCAAAGAAATGGGAGGCAGTTCACTGTCCCCTTTGTGGTGCTTTAGGCGATGATGGGAGCGATAGCGCGGATGCAGGCGTCGGCAGCGGTGAGTGTGGTGCTGTCGTCACTGACGATAAAGATGATCTTGCCCTTGATGCCAAAGTCGCCGATTTCGCTAAAGAGCACGTAGGGCTCCTGGTCAAAGCCCGAGATGGGAAGCACGGCGGCCTTGGTGGCGCTGGTCAGCTCGTCTGCCAGCGCGTCAAGGGAAGCCCATTTAGACGTGTCCTTTACGGCAACGGGCACGGCCACGCGCCCAAAGGGCATCAGATGCACGAGCGTGTCCTTGGAGATGTTGGAGTTGGGCACAATGATGGTCTGCCCGTAGGCATCCTCGATGGTCGTGTGGCGCCAGGTGATGTCCTGTACCACGCCCGACACGCCGCCGACCTCGATATTGTCGCCGGGCTTGATGATGCCCATAAAGGTCACCTGCATGCCGCCGATAAGGTTCGACAGCGTGTCCTGAAAGCCGAGCGAGATGGCAATGCCGCCGACGCCAAGAGCGGCGACGAGCGCGTTTGCGTTAATGCCAAAGCAGTTGTCGAGGATAAAACTGCCGCCGATCATCCAGATGACGGCGCGCGCAATGTTGATGAAGATACTCGATGCCGGAAGCGGGTTATCGTCGCGGTTGAGCAGGTGACGCAGCGTCTTGGAAACGACTTTGGCGGCGACGGCGGTGCCTATCGCCAAGATGCCAGCCCAGATGATGTTGTGGACCCACCGCTGTTCAAAGAAATGAAGAATCGGCTCAAACAATTCCATGTAGGGAAAACCTCCTCAAGATCGTTCAACCATGATACCCACCAAAAAGCCCGTCCGATCACATTGGACGGGCCGATAGCTTGAGATGGGGCGTCCGCGGTGGCGTAAGCTGGGACGCCGGCGAGTACGCCGGCAAGGAGTGCGGCGGTCAAGCAAGACGAGGAAGAGATCCTCTCATGGCAGTTTCTTTAGTTCTTAACCAGTGGTCCCTGCTGACGCTGGATTATCGACATAATATGCGAAAACCGCCGCAAAGGTGTCTGTCCCTTTGCGGCGGTTTTGACGTCTGCGCAGATAAAACCTGCCAAAATAAACCTGTCCCTTTTTGGTAGGTTTAGCTCAGCAGCATGCGGTCGTTGGCGAGCTCGCCGCCCGAGACCTCCTCGAACTTCTGAAGCAAGTCGGCCACGGTGAGCGATTTCTTCTCATCGCCCGCCACGTCGTAGATTACGTGGCCCTCGTGCATCATGATCAGGCGATTGCCCAGACGGATAGCGTCGTTCATGTTATGCGTGACCATGAGCGTGGTCAGGTGGTTCTCGTCGACGATCTCCTCGGTCAGATTGAGCACCTTAGAGGCCGTCTTGGGGTCAAGTGCCGCGGTATGCTCGTCGAGCAGCAGCAGGCGCGGCTTGGTGAGCGTGGCCATGAGCAGGGTGAGTGCCTGGCGCTGGCCGCCCGAGAGCAGGCCGACCTTGGCGTTGAGGCGCGTGTCCAGACCAAGGTCCAGGCGTTTGAGCAGCTTGACGTACTCGTCCTTCTCGGCCTTGGTGACGCCCCACGAAAGGCCGCGACGCTGGCCGCGACGCTTGGCGAGTGCCAGGTTCTCGGCAATTTGCATGTCGGCTGCGGTGCCGCGCATGGGGTCCTGGAACACGCGGCCCAGGTACTTGGCACGCTGCGACTCGCTCAGACGCGAGATGTCGGTGCCGTCGAGCTCGATAACGCCCGAATCGAGCGGATATACGCCGGCGATCATGTTGAGCAGCGTGGACTTGCCGGCGCCGTTGCCGCCAATCACGGTTACAAAGTCGCCGTCGTTGAGGGTAAGGTCGACGCCGGTAAGAGCGCGCTTTTCGGTGACGGTGCCCTTGTTAAAGGTCTTCTTGACGTGCGAGAGCTTAAGCATCTGCCTCATCCCCCTTCGTGTAGGAGCTGCGGAGCTTATAGCGCTCCCAAACCACGGGCACGCATAGGGCCACGGCGACAATCACGGCGGAGAGCAGCTTCATGTCGTTGGCGTCCATGCCCAGCTGCAGCACGATGGCGCGGATGAGGAAGTACACCACGGAGCCAAAGACGGCGGAGGCAAGACGGACGCTAAACTGCGTGAGACCGCCGGGCAGCAGGCGGCCGAGCACCTCGCCGATAACAATGGCGGCGAGACCGATAACGATGGCGCCGGTGCCCATGCCAATGTCGGCGTACTTCTGGCTCTGGCAGATGAGCGCGCCCGAAAGGCCAATGAGGGCGTTGGAGAGCACGAGGGCGATCATCTTAGTGGAGTTGGTGTTGACGCCCAGGGCACGGATCATGTACTCGTTGTTGCCGGTGGCGCGCAGCGCCGAGCCGATCTCGGTGCCAAAGAACCAATACAGGATGGCAACGATAGCCACGGCGAGCAAGATGCCCAGGATGATGGCAACGGTGGACTGCGGCAGGCCCGTCATATTGCTGACGGCCGAGAACACGGTGCCCTTGGCAAGGATGGGCGTGTTGGATTTGCCCATGATGCGCAGATTGATGGACCACAGGCTGATCTGGGTGAGGATTCCGGCGAGGATCGCGGGAATCTCAAAGACGGTGGTCAGAATGCCCGTCACCGCGCCCGCAATGGCGCCGGCGCACATGCCGGCCAAAACGGCGAGCAACGGGTCGGCATTGTTGTTGACGATGAGCACGGCGCAGACGCAGCCGCCGAGGGCAAAGCTGCCGTCGCAGGTCATATCGGGGATGTCGAGCAGGCGGAACGTGATAAACACGCCAAGCACCATAATGCCCCAGAGGACACCCTGCGAAACGGCGCCCTGCAATGCAATGAGCATGCTTCATACCTCCTAGGATAGGGTGGACACGTGATTTTCCATAATAGCGGTACCAATGCATAAAAGAGCAGCGGACGGACATTTTGTTTTACCAAAAACAAGCAGGGCGAACGCCGGTCTTTAGCGTTCGCCCCAATGACTCAGATATTGAATAACACAGCTATGGCGCAAGCGCGTGCCTAGCTGCGTTACCGCGCATGGTGCTACTCGTCTAGAGCGGAAAGGTCGATGCCCAGGGCCTCGGCCATCTCGTCGTTCTTGACGACGACCAGATCCTTGCTTGGGAGGTGCTTGATCGGCATATCCTCGGGCTTGGCCTCGCCCTTCAGAATCTTAACGGCCATCTCGCCCGCGGCGTAGCCCAGGTCCTCATAGTTGATGGAAAGGGTGAACAGGCCGCCGGCCATGCACATGCCCTCCTCGCCGGTCACAAAGGGAAGCTTGTTCTCCTTGCAGATCTGACCGACCTGCGAAGCGCCCGCGGCGATGGTGTTGTCAGTAGGGGAGTAGAGCGCGTCGACCTTGCCTACGGCAGACTCGACGACGGACTGGATCTCGTTGGAGCTCGAGACGGTGAAATCGGTGTACTCCAGGCCCAGCTTGTCGAGTTCCTTCTTGGCGGCCTTGATCTGGACGTCGGAGTTGGACTCGGCGGTGCAGTAGAGCAGACCGACCTTTTTAACGTCGGGCAGGACCTTCTGCATCATCTCGAGCTGCTCGGCGACCGGGGTGAGGTCGGAGGCGCCGGTGACGTTGGTGCCGGGCTTGTCGTTGTCCTGGACCAGGCCAGAGGCGGCGTAGTCGGTGATGGCGCAGCCCACGATGGGGATATCGGCCGTGGCGCCGGCGGCAGCCTGTGCGGCAGGCGTGGCGATGGCGTAGATCAAGTTGACGTTGTCGCCCACAAACTTGTCGGCGATGGACTTACACGTGGACTGGTCGTTCTGGGCGTTCTTCTGGTCGATCTTGACCTTGAGTCCGCTCTTCTTGATGGCCTTGACAAAGCCGTCGTTGGCGGCGTCGAGCGCGGGGTGCTCAGTGAGCTGCAGAACGCCGATGGTGTAGTCGGAACCGGCGGCTGCAGAGCCGGAACCAGAGTTGCCGCCGCATCCGGCGAGCGGGGCCAGTGCGAGCAGGCCGGCGGAGACCAGAAGGCTCCTGCGGCTGATGGTGATGTCGTTCATGTCATTACCCCCAGTATAGAAATTGCTGGAAACACTGCACTCAAACAAAGTGCAAGTGGGTCTATAGTAGCGCCGATGCCCATTTTTTCAACAACCTGTCGGGTTTTTTAATACTGAACCGGATGGACGGCGGGGGATTTGGCGGGCAACGGCAAGACTTAGGCGGCGGGCGCGGGCCGCTCCCCCTCGTCCAGCGCGGCAAAGAGCTTCTTGCCGTCGAGCAGGCGCGTGCTAACGTTTCTCATGCGGCCGACCTCGACGGTGCGTAGGGTGTCGTCTGAGCCGTGCCCGTCGACGACCGTTCCCAGCAGATACGAGACGTCGTCTCGCTGTTTGATGGCAAAAGGCCGAACGGTCATCCTCGTCACTTCGATCTTGTCATGTGTCGTGACGCTTGAAATGTCAAAGCTCACCGTGGTTCCGTGGTCGATGGCCCGCTCGATGAGCTCGCAGGTATCGATGCGTTTGGCGGGCGGTCGCGTGGTCTTGGCGGGTTTGCCTTCTGCGCTTGGTGCCGGCTCGGACGTATCGAGATAGCCGCGAACGTCGGCGCTTGCCATGGCGACCAGATGGCGCGCTATGCTTTTCCTGGTCGCGATGGGTGTGGAGCGGTTGCGCATGACCATGCCATGGAGTCGAATGATTTCCTCGTCGGAGAGCGGTCGGGTGAGAAGTCGGTAACCCGCGCCGCGCTTGTACTCAATCTCGTATCCGGCATGTCGCAGGGCGGAAATCGCGGTATGGATACTGCGCCGCGCTGCCGAGATGGGCATGCGAGCGGGGTCGTCGGGATGGGCGAGACGCTCGATCAGCTCATCGGGAGGAAGCGCTTTGTCCTCACCGGTATGCTCGCTTAAGAGTTGCAGGATGCGCACAGCGCGATAGGCTGCCATGGAAGCAGCACCCCTGGTCGTGGCCTCGTAGTTCTCAACAGCGGGTTTGGCCATTGCGTTCACGTCCTTTCCGTTTTTGGGTGATGACGCTACGGAGCCTAGGACACGGGGTTTGCTTAGGGGCGCAGGGCACTCTGGGTGGTCGGTAGTCGTCGGCAAGCGGCGGATCGAGTTTTCAACAGACCTGATCAGCTGACCAAAAGCTTGACAAAAGCCTGACGGATGCTGTTGAAAAAAGCGCCCCTCGGCTTGCCGAGAGGCGCTGGTGCGACACGCTGTAACGCGCGGGACGGAGCTGTGGCGATTAGAAATCGGCGTTGCCCACGGTGCGGGGGTGCGGAAGGACGTCGCGGATGTTGCCCACACCCGTCAGGTACATGACCAAACGCTCGAAGCCCAGGCCATAGCCGGCGTGTTTGCAGGAGCCATAGCGGCGCAGGTCAAGATAGTACTTGTACTGCTCGGGGGCCATGCCAAGGTCCTTGATGCGGGCCTCGAGAAGATCCAGGCGCTCCTCGCGCTGGGAGCCGCCGATAATCTCGCCGATACCGGGAACCAGGCAGTCGGCGGCGGCGACGGTCTTGCCGTCGTCGTTCATGCGCATGTAGAAGGCCTTGATCTCGGCCGGGTAGTCGGTCACGAAGGTCGGGCGCTTAAAGTGCTCCTCGGTCAGGAAGCGCTCGTGCTCGGTCTGCAGGTCAATGCCCCAGCTGACAGGATAGTCAAACTTGTGACCGGCGGCGACGGCCTGCTCCAGGATCTCGACGGCCTCGGTGTAGGTGACGCGGGCAAAGTCGGAGTTGGCAACGTGGTTCAGGCGCTCGATCAGGCCCTTGTCCACAAACTTGTTGAGCATGTTGAGCTCGTCGGGGCAAGTGGCCATAACGTCCTTAAGAACGTACTTGAGCATGGCCTCGGCGTTATCCATGTAGTCGTTCAGGTCGGCAAAGGCCATCTCGGGCTCAATCATCCAAAACTCGGCGGCGTGGCGCGTGGTGTTGGAGTTTTCGGCGCGGAAGGTGGGGCCAAAGGTGTACACGTCGCCAAAGGCCATGGCAAAGTTCTCGGCATTGAGCTGGCCGGACACGGTAAGGCTTGCGTGCTTGCCAAAGAAGTCCTGGCTCCAGTCGACCTCTCCGGACGCGGTGAGAGGCGGATTTTTGGGGTCGAGCGTGGTCACGCGGAACATCTCGCCGGCGCCCTCGCAGTCACTCGTGGTGATGATGGGGGTGTTGACGTAGACAAAGCCCTGCTCTTGGAAGAAGCGGTGGATGGCGGCAGCCGCGACAGAGCGGATGCGGAACACGGCGCGGAATAGGTTGGTGCGCGGGCGCAGGTGCTGCTGGGTGCGCAGGAACTCGACGGTTGCGCGCTTCTTCTGCAGCGGGTAGTCCGGGGCGCTCGTGCCCTCTACCTCGATGGAGGTGGCAGAAAGCTCGAAAGGCTGGGGCGCATCGGGGGTCAGCTTGACGGTGCCGGTGCAAATGAGTGCAGCCGAGACGTTTTGGTGGGCGATCTCGTCGTAGTTGCCGAGCGTCTCGCGGTTCATGACGACCTGCAGGTCGCGGAAGCAGCTGCCGTCGTTGAGCGTGACGAAGCCAAAGTTCTTCATGTCGCGGACGGACTTGACCCAGCCGGCGACAGTGACGGTCTTGCCGCCGAGCGACTCGGCATCGGCATAGAGCTGCGCGATTTTGGTGCGGTTCACGTATCCTCCCATAACGGTTGAATGATAGTTATCCATATAGTTCGATATTCTAGCAGCTCGGCTCATTTGGGTTATACAGATAAGATATTGACGGGACGGTTTTCAAACGAAAAGCGCCCGCGGCCAGATGGTCGTGGGCGCTTGGCGTGTTGCCTATTGGCTGTACGGCGCAGGACTCGTTACTTGGTCTTAGCCACCAGCAGCGGGTCGCCCAGCTTGACGAGCGGGTTGCCGCCGATAAGCGTTCCAGACTCGCCGACATGGTCGATGCTCTTAAGACGATCGAGCTCGGAGATGATGACGGTCACGATGTCCTCGTGGCCAGCGGCCTTAATGGCATCGCGGTCGAAACTGATGAGCGGCTGGCCTGCCTTGACCACATCGCCCATCTCGACAAAGCGGGCAAAACCCTTGCCGTTCATTTGTACGGTGCCCAGGCCGACATGGATGAACACGCGAAGGCCGTCCTCGGTGATCATGCCAATAGAGTGGTTGGTGACGGTGGTGGCGCCGATGCGGCCGTTAGCGGGCGCATAGATGGTGCCGGTGATGGGCTCGATGCCGTAGCCCTGGCCGAGCATACCCGAGGCGATGGTCTCGTCGGGAATCTCGTTTAGATTGACGAGCACACCGTTAACGGGAGCGTAGATGACGCCTTCGCGGGTGGCGAAGCTTGCTGCGGGCGGTACGGACGCCTCGCCCGACGAGTTGAACGTGGACTTGAGCGAATCGAGTAGACCCATAGATGCCTCCAACGTATCAAGTGCGCATGTAGCGCACGCGTAGTTTTGCCGGAAACGTTTCGTGTGTGTTACCGGCTCGGTCAGCGTCTCTATTTTACGCTGCTCAACGACGGCCCTGAGCTGGGATTATGTGATATATCAGTTGAAGGGAACTTATTGCGGATACGTTTCGATGCCGTGCGTCCAAGTGGGGTACGCTTGAAGGCGATACATAACGTGCGCACGAATCGCGCGAAGGGAGCATATATGATCGTCGAGAGCCATGCGCTGTGGGGCGAGGAGCCGACCGAGGAATATCCGGCGACGTTTACCTATATGGGGGCCGAACCGCTGCCCGGCAAGCCCAATGGTCGTCGCCCGGCAGTGATCATCTGCGGCGGAGGCGCGTTTACGCACATCGCTCCGCACGAGCAGGACCCGGTGGCGTTTGCATTTTTGGATCACGGGTACCAGGCCTTTGTTCTCAACTATGTCACGAGTGGCACGGGTGATGTGAGCTTTCCGCACCCCCAGGCAGATCTTGCCAAGATGGTCGCCACGGTTCGTGCGAATGCCGACGAGTGGCATGTCGATCCCAAGCGCGTGTGCGTCGTGGGATTCTCGGCGGGTGGCATGATCTGCGCTTCGCTGGCAACGCAATGGAAGACCGGCCCCTTCGCGGCACTTGCCGGGGCGCGTCCGGACGACATTCGTCCCGATGCCGTGGTGCTGGGCTATCCATTGCTCGACTTTGCCTATGTCCGCGACATGCAGACGCGCGATCCGCGCATCGACTTGCGCGTGCCCAAGACAGGGGGCAAGACGGGGCGCGATTTGCTCAACGATTACCTGTCGATGGTGACCGGCGGCGAGGCCACCGAAGAACACCTGGCCGATATCTGCCCTACCACGCATGTTTCGCGCCAGATGCCGCCGACCTTTGTGTGGGGCGTGTCCGATGACAAAACGGCGCCGATCGCGCAGGTCTATCCGTTTGCTCAGCGTATGGCCGAGGAGGGCGTCGCTTGCGAGATGCACGTCTTTGACCAAGGCGGTCACGGCCTTTCGCTCGGCAATGCCAATACCGCGGTCGACAACGAGGACAAGCAGGTGGCGGTTCGCCCTTGGATTCGCCTAGCCTTCCGCTTCCTGGAGCGCCATCTGTAAGAGTAAGAGGGCCAGTCCCTCCCGTCCCTCATAACTTGCGGTGAAATAGTTCCTGTTTTTGCTGGTTAAAGCCCCAAACAGGAACTATTCCACCGCAACTTCGTTTTGATGCCCGGACCGGAAACCGCGTCCCAGTTTTGCCCCTCAAGGTGGGATACATTTTCCCGCAGAGGGTCGATCGGGAAACCGCATCCCAGTCTGAGCGA